>JAURNL010000084.1 GCA_030830205.1 Crocinitomicaceae bacterium
ATCGCTTTGAATGGAAAAGACAAAGATGGTAAGTCTAAATCTTTTGGTACATTCAAATACAAAGTGAAACCTTTCCCTAAAGCACAGTTACAAGGAACAACAATTTCTAAAACTACTGGTTTTAAAGCGGTTGTATCACTTGGTCCAGATAGTCCTTTCACAGGTGTAGGATTTACTGTGGTGGGTGGTTCTGTAATTATGGGTAACGAAGAAATACCATTCTCAGGAGACCGTGTCCCTGCTGCAGCTGTAGCCAAAATGAAGGCTGGTAAGCGAGTAGCTATAGATGTAACCTACAAGAGAACTGGTGGTGGTGGCCCAGAACTTACCTCAGGAGTCTTGAAGGTAATTCCTTAATTGGAAATTAAAAATAGAGATTATGAAAAAAGTATTGTTGGTTTTAGTTAGTGTCTTGACACTCGCGATTAACGCACAAGATCGTCCTCAGCGCGGTCCATACAACACATTACCCGGTGGTGTAGTTGACGGAGTAGCCATACAAGAAGAAATTCCTGTGCGCACAAAAGTTGAATACGAATATGTTCGTGCAAGTGACGTGACTTGGCAAAAGCGTGTTTTTTCTCGTATTGATGCACGTGAAACGATGAACCACGATATCTTTTTCCCGTACGACGCTTTTGATGGTGATTTATTTTCAGGGTCAATGTATCGTCCGGCTAATGCAGGTGAAATAGACGACCCAACTTGGAATAAGGACCAACGCAGATGGTCACTTTGGACGGTTATTATGCGTCACATATTTTTAGGTGACCTTACCGTCTATCGTGTGGCCAGTGAGTTTTATCCCGATGCAGAGGACGGTTACAGCCTGAAGTACCCAATTCAACGCCAAGGTCAAAACGATTATTTTGAAGTGAAGAAATATCGCAATGATGTTAATGGTTTGTTGGCATCAGGTGGTCTAGGACCAAAGCTTCGCATCTATCGTCCCTATTCTGAAGACACAATGGATGTTATCAAAACTGACCAAACTTTACAGGTATATTTGGATAGTTTGCGTTCTGATCCTGATTATGAAGAGTTGTTCGGTATTGACGAAACTAAATTGCAAGAATGGTGGAGTTTTGCGTCTGTGAATTCTGCAGTACGTAAAGATGCTATTTCAATGCTAGTGCCGTCAAATAACGTTGTTGCTTACCATGTTAAGGAAGACTGGTATTTTGATAAAGAGCGTTCTGTTTTAGACAAACGTATCATTGCCATTGCTCCAGTTGCTCGTTATACCTTCAACGAACCTGAAGAGGGTGAACTACCAACACGTGGAGAGTTATTGGTATATGATCAATTAGGTAAGCCATATTTGTTTAGCTCGTCTTCGAATGCATTTGAAGAATATGATGGACGCGTAGAAGAAAGAGAAATGTTCTGGCTTTATTTTGATGAGTTGCGTAATGTTATTGTAAACTATTATGTTTACAACGATCAAAACGATGCACAATGGATGTCATTTGATGATTTGTTTTGGAAACGTAAATTCTCTTCGACAATTTATCGCGTTTCAGATAAATTTGATCGTGAAATTCAAGACTACAAATACGGTGTTGATGCATTGTATGAAGCTGAAAGAGTCAAAGAAAGTATCCGTGATTGGGAACACAATCTATGGCATTTCTAATAAGATAAAAATTATAAAAGCCCCGTTGAAAAGCGGGGCTTTTTTCGTTTAATTTTGTAGTGTGAAGTGGATAGGAAATCGCATCAGTTTTAATGATCAAAAAGACAAAACAACCATTGTCATAGATCCGTCTAAAAATATTTGGATTACGGCGATCATGGGTGCATGGTTAGGAATGTGGTATGCTATTGGCGGCACGGTGATCTGGGCATTAAATGTCATGAAGCTCAATGGTCAAGAGGAGTTGATTTTATGGATTTTTATCGTCTTTTGGTTGTATTATGCCTGGCGTGTAACCATGAGTTTCTTTTGGAACGTTAGAGGTCAAGAATATATTAAAATCGATGCCGACGCATTCTATTTAAAGAAATCATTTCTTTACTTTGGAAAGTCTGTTCCCTACTATTTTGAAAACATCAAAAACTTTAAATTTGAAATACCTAGAGAAGGAAGTTTACAATCAATTTGGGAAAGCTCGCCTTGGATCAATGGTGGTGAGCGCTTTGAGTTTGATTACTTTCACCAAAAGATTCGTTTTGGTAAAAAACTGAATGAAAAAGAAGCTAGGTTACTATATCAATTGATATCAAAAAAAATAAAAGCCTGATGTACGGTAAAATCAAAACTTATTTGTCCGAAGAGCTCAACCAAATTGAGCAAAATGGATTGCTTAAAAAGGAAAGGATCATCACCTCGCCACAAGGACCAAGTGTGACAATCAACACCGGAGAGGAGGTCGTCATCATGTGCGCAAACAATTATCTCGGCCTTTCTTCTCACCCAGAAGTAATTGCTGCTGCAAAAGATGCGCTTGATACACACGGTTATGGGATGTCTTCAGTTCGCTTCATCTGTGGAACACAAGATATTCACAAGACATTGGAACAGAAAATCTCAGCTTTTTATGGTACCGAGGATACTATTTTGTATGCGGCTGCTTTTGATGCGAATGGTGGAGTTTTTGAGCCTTTATTTACTGATGAAGATGCGATCATTTCGGATGAGCTAAATCATGCATCGATTATAGATGGAATCCGTTTGTGTAAAGCAGCGCGTTATCGTTATAAGCATTCGGACATGAATGACTTAGAAACACAATTGAAGGCAGCTCAAGCTCAAAGGCATCGAATCATTGTGACTGACGGTGTTTTTTCTATGGATGGGGATCTGGCAAAAATGGACGAGATTTGTGCATTAGCAGAAAAGTACGATGCAATGATAATGACAGATGAATGTCACTCAGCTGGCTTTATTGGTAAAACAGGTCGGGGTGTACCGGAACATTACGGTGTTATGGACAAAATCGATATTTTTACAGGCACGCTGGGTAAAGCTCTAGGTGGTGCAATGGGCGGTTATACCACAGGTAAAAAAGAGGTAATAGAAATGTTACGCCAAAGATCTAGACCATATCTATTTTCTAATTCTCTTTCTCCTGCAATAGTAGGAGCTTCTATCAAAGTATTTGATCTTTTAAGTGCTACAACCGAGCTTAGAGATCGCCTAGAATCCAATACTTCTTACTTTAAAGAACGCATTATTGACGCTGGCTTTGATATTAAACCTGGTGGCTCACCTATTGTTCCAATCATGTTATATGATGCAGCGCTTTCCCAAGAATTTGCTAATCGTCTTTTGGCAGAGGGTGTTTATGCCATAGGCTTCTTTTACCCAGTTGTTGCAAAGGGGCAAGCACGTATTCGTACTCAAATCTCTGCAGCACATACTCAAGCTGACCTTGATAAGGCCATTTCAGCATTCATAAAAGTAGGTAAAGAATTGGGTGTAATCAACTGATAGCTAGCATTTTTACTACTCATACGTACTTATATTTACTTTCCTTATATTTGTCATATGGCAAATTTTTGGAAAATATCCCTCTGGCTCTTCATACATTTGTTCGTGTGCAAAGTGCTATTTGCTTCTTTTCCTTCTTTTTTCAATTTAGATTCACAATTGGTATTGTTGGAAGACAGCCCAGAAAATGAAAATTCCGACGAATCCTTGGATTTAGATTTGGTTGTTGACTGCCTAGATGACGAAGCCTTTTTAGGCTCACTCTTATTCTTTTTCAATAAACATAATAATGGGTCTATAGATACTTATAAGCGATCTATCAAAATCGTTCATTTATATTCATCTTTTAGACCTCCTTGTGCTACGTAATTAATCAATTTTTAATCATTAATTCAAGCGCATGTATTCATTTTTTAAATTTTGGAAGCAAGATCTTCCGGCTGGTTTAGTTGTATTTTTAGTAGCACTACCTTTGTGTTTAGGTGTGGGATTTGCTTCCACTAATTTAGTGGGTCAAACTGGGCTGCCAAATGTAATGTCTGGTATAATCGCAGGAATCTTAGGCGGTATTTTAGTTGCAAGCTTATCTGATTCGAGATTAGGCGTGTCTGGACCTGCAGCGGGTCTTATCACAATTGTGTTAAGTGCTTTGTCTGATTTAGGTACGTTTGAGGCCTTTCTTTTAGCTGTAGTTTGTGCGGGACTAATTCAGTTTGTATTGGCTTTTGCCGGCTTTGGAATATTGGCAAACTATGTACCAACAGCCGTGATAAAGGGCATGTTAGCTGCTATAGGAATAACACTTATCTTGAAAGAAATTCCACATTTATTGGGTTATGATAGAGATTATTTTGGAGATGAATCATTTTGGCAGTTTGACGGTCACAATACCTTCTCCGAATTATTTTATGCCTTAAATGCTTTTGAACCTGGTGCCGTTATATTAGGACTTGTTTCGATTTTAGTACTTCTCCTTTTTGATACGAATTGGCTAAAAGCTAAATCTTGGTCTACGTATATCCCTGGCGCACTGGTTGTGGTGATTTTGGGCGTGGTAGCAAACCAATTTTTACTGGGTTCATTGCGTATTTCTGGAAAACATTTAGTAGAAGTTCCACAATTAAATACCTTAGCCCAATTCAAAACAATTTTTAAATCACCGGATTGGACTCAGCTGGGCAGTACCAAAGTATGGGTTGTAGCACTTACTATTGCTATTGTAGGAAGTCTAGAAACTTTACTAAGTCTCGAGGCAACAGACAAATTAGATCCAATTAAGCATAAAACCAACCCACACAAAGAATTGAAAGCACAAGGGATCGGTAATCTAGTAAGCGGTCTTATTGGTGGTTTGCCTATTACGCAAGTGATTGTTAGGAGCTCAGCAAATATTGCTGCTGGGGGGCAATCCAAATTGTCAGCTATTGTTCATGGATTTTTGTTGCTCTTTTCAATTTTGTTTTTAAGTGGACTTCTCAATCAAATACCGCTGGCTGTGCTTGCTGCAATTTTAATTTTAGTTGGCTATAAATTGGCAAAGTGGTCACTTTTTAAGGAGATGTATCAAAAGGGGCTTTCCCAGTTTATACCATTTATGGCTACAATAGTTGCAGTTTTGTTTACGGATTTGCTCAAAGGGATTGGAGTTGGTATTCTTATATCTATTTTTTATATCCTCAAAAGGAACTTCCAAAATCATTTTACAAAAGTTGAAAGTGCTGAAGAATTGAAAATTATTTTATCTGAAGAGGTTACCTTTTTGAATAAGGGTGGAATATTGGATGTGTTAAGAAATAATCAACATAAACAAATTACAATTGATGCATCACGCACTAAAAGTATTGATTTAGATGTATTAGAAGCAATAAAGGAATTCAAATTTAACGGCGAACAAGAAGGACGCCAGGAAATTATTTTAATCAACTTATAATGGAAAAGTTTTATAATCAACTTTTAGAAAATAATAGGAAATGGGTTGCCAATAAACTGGCAAACGATCCAGATTACTTCAAACGATTGTCGGTAGGGCAAAAACCACCAGTACTTTGGATTGGGTGTGCGGACAGCCGAGTGCCAGCTAATGAAATTATTGGTGCAGAACCAGGTGAAGTATTTGTACATCGCAATATTGCCAATATGGTAGTACATTCAGATATGAATATGTTGTCTGTTTTGGACTATGCTGTGAATGTATTACAAGTAAAACATATCATCGTTTGTGGACATTATGGTTGTGGTGGAGTACAAGCAGCTATGACGAATAAGCATATTGGTCTCATAGACAACTGGATACGCCACATCAAGGATGTTTATAGATTACATAGACCTGAATTAGATGCAATTGATGATGAAAATACGCGCTTTAATCGCTTTGTTGAGCTTAATGTTTTTGAGCAAGTTCTAGATTTGGGTAAAACATCTATTGTTCAAGCAGCTTGGGATCGAGGTCAAGAATTACATGTACATGGGTGGGTTTATGATATTCACGATGGCTTTATTCGCGATATGCATGTGACCCTCAAAGATAACGCAACACTCAGCGATGTATATAAGTTAGATTTATAAGCATGAGACCCCTTTGAGTAACAATTGCACAGAAATTATTGTGTAATTTCGTTCCATGGAATTACTCATTATCCTCTTATTAGTATTGATGAATGGTGTCTTCTCCATGTCTGAAATGTCATTGGTCAGTTCTAAGCGTTTCAAACTGGAAAAGGCGAGTAAGAGAGGAAATAAAAAAGCACGAAAAGCGCTGGAGCTTTCAAAGTACCCAACCCGATTTCTTTCTACTGTCCAAATTGGAATAACGCTGATCGGAATTTTACTTGGCGTATACTCAGGAGAAAACCTGACAAATGATTTCATATCTATGCTGAATGATTTTAGCATATTGAAACCCTATAGCACTGAATTAGCCACGGGAATTATTGTTGTTCTCATTACCTATTTTTCCATTGTATTTGGAGAACTTGTCCCCAAACGCATAGGTATGGCTTTTCCAGAAAAGATCATCACTTTTATGGCTGCACCTATGCACTTTTTGGCGCAAATCACTTATCCTTTTGTATGGTTACTTACTGCGACAAATAATTTATTCACGCGTATACTTGGTTTAAAGGATAGTTCTGATCAAGCAGTTTCTGAGGATGAAATTAAGTCTATAATAAGGGTAAGTGCTCAAGGTGGAGAAATACAAGATATAGAGCACTCTATTGTGGAGCGGGTATTTGAACTTGGCGACAGAAAGGTTAAATCAATATATACGCATAGGAGTGAAATAGTATTCTTCAAAGAAAGCGATACTTGGCAGCAGATTCGTCAAAAAATTAATTCAGAAAAGCATTCTGCTTATCCTGTTAGCTCCTCAAATGACCTCGATGACATTTCAGGTATTATTTTATTAAAGGATTTATTTGGCAACCATACAGAAGAGAGTTTCAAAGTTTCTGATTATCTGAAGGAACCAATTTATTTCAATGAAAATGCCAGTGCCTATCATGTCTTAGAGTCATTTAAAAATGAAGGCAATCATTACGGTATTGTGGTAGATGAATATGGTTCAGTTCAAGGAATAATCACCATGGATGATATGCTCGACGCTTTAGTAGGAGCTTCTACCGAACAATACCAAGATGAATACAAAATAGTGCAACGCACCGACGATACTTGGTTGGTAGATGGCCAGTACTCCATATTTGATTTTGAAAAGTATTTTGATGTCCTTCTTACCGATGAGCAAGATGCCTATGCCACTGTTGCTGGCTTTATGATTTCTAAGTTGAAGGAGATTCCGGAAGTGGGAGACAACCTGGTTATAGCAAGTTTAAATTTTGAAGTCCTAGATAAAGACGGTCCACGTATAGACAAAGTGCTAGTTACCAGATTGCCGAATTAAGAAGTGGTCTCGCCAGGAATCGAACCTGGATCAAACGTTTAGGAAACGCTTATTCTATCCGTTGAACTACGAGACCAATTTCTCTATTTCTTGCCATATCTTGTATGCAGCTTGATCCCAGTTAAAGTCTGCCATGCGAACTTTTCCGGCATTGACCAATTGTGCTTGCAAAGCTACATCATTTTTCATTTTATTCATCCCCTTTACAATCGAGTCTACGTCAAAAGGGTCAACGTACAAAGCGGCATCAGCAGCAATTTCAGGTAGGCAACTTTGGTTTCCGGCAATGATAGGCGTATGTGTTGCCATAGCCTCGGCAAGCGGCATACCAAAACCTTCAAAATAGGGAACATATACGAATGCACTTGCTGCTCCCATAATTTTAGCTAGGATATCCGTAGAAAGGTGTCCTTTGAGGTGGATTCTATCAGCAAAGTTCGGATCGATTTCAATGGCTTGTCCTCTCCACATTGTAGAGCCTACGATAACCAGATCAAAGGTGTCATCACTCTTCGCGTAAATACTGAAAGCCTCGAGTAAACGATGTATGTTCTTACGAGGATGTAATGAACCTACAAATAAAAAATAAGGTTTTACTAGACCTTGTTGTTCGCAAATTTGGATTTTCTGTCTAGAATCTAGTGGTTTATAGCTAGCGTTGATACCGTTGTAAATAACTGTTATTTTTGATTCAATAACGTTATATTGAGAAATAATATCTGCTTTTGTTGTATTTGAAACCGTAATGATATGGCTCGCTTTTGAGGCAAATAAGGGAAAGTATTTTCGATAATACCACGAAACCCAAAAAGGTAAGTCCTTTGGATAATGTTCAAAATTGAGATCGTGAATAGTCGATAATGTCGGGATAGTTAAACCAATTGGTAACATACCATCCGGTGACCAAAAAATGTCTAGTTTATCTTTTTTAATTTGTCTTTTAAGCGACCATTCAAACCAAATAATATACAGAAAGGGGTGTCTTGTAGGAGGTGAAACAACCTTACAAACTACATGAGGTCCGAAATTAAATTGTGCATCTACTGGTCTGTCAAAATACAGTATAAAAGTATGCTCTGGGTTTAGTTTGGTAATTCGTTGGACCAATTCCAGCGTATAATTTCCAAAACCTTCCAGTTTTTGACCAATCAGTGATCTTGTATTAATTCCGATGCGCATTTCAGAACTGTAAGATGTAATTAAAAGATTTTTCTTCCAGAATTGTCGTGGATGGTCCATGCCCACAGTAAACAATTGTTTGATCAGGAAAATTAAAAAGGACTTCAAAGATGCTTTTTTTCAGGGTTGCTAAATCTCCCCCTGGAAGATCTACACGTCCAAAGCTACCTTTGAAGAGAACATCTCCATTGATTACAAAACCACTTTCATGGTAGAAAACCACATGACCAGGAGCATGACCCGGTGTGTGATACACTTTAAATTGAAGTGCTCCAAAGTCAAGCACTTGTTGGTCAGTCAAAAAATATGAAGGGACATCAGCTTCTTTATAGCCATCAAAACCATAAACATGTGCATAACTTTTAACGGATTCCCAGGTTACCTGATCTTGACTATGTAGATAGGCGGGAGCATTGAATTGTTGTCGGCAAAATTCAGCACCTAAAATGTGATCAATATGCGCGTGAGTGAAAAGTATTGCTTTGACAAAGAGCTTATTTTGGTGGATATAATCCATTAATTCTATTTCCTCTTGACGCGTATAGCAACCAGGATCAAAAATAACTGCTTCATGGCCATGTGAAACAACGAATGTATTTTCTTGGAAACCGTTGAATGTGAAGGCTTGAATTTGAATTGACATGCTTCAAAGTTACTGCAAATCTGCTTTAGCGCAGCAAATTGACATGTCCTGTCAAGACTTCTTTTCTGTTTTCGTAATCTGTGTAAATTATTTTCCAGTTATAGGTTCCGTCTTGACAAGGTCTAAAATTATAGGTTCCATCCCAGTAGTCATTCAGATCTGTAAACAGATAGATAAGTTCACCCCAACGATCATAAATGCTAACTTCTACCTCTAAGAAATTCCCACCAATGACTCGAAAATATTGATTGAACATATCTCCATCGGGCGTGAAAGTATTCGGAACATAAAAGAAGGGATCAAAAAAGATATGTACTTGACTTTGTGCTGTGCAACCGTTTTGATCAGTAAAATAAACAGAGTAAATGGCATTCTGATTGGGCGTAACTACGGTAGATTGGCATGTGGGACATGAGACTTCGTCCTGCGGCGACCACAAAAAAGCACCCGGACCTGAGGGGTCCGCTGTCAATTGTATGACATCACCATAAACGGCAAAAATATCAGACCCGGCATTCACAAATGCAGGTTGAAATAGATTGACTTGTACATAAGCAGAATCTTGGCAACCTAGCGCATCTGTACCAATAACCATATAAGTTGTATTGAAAGGCGCAACTACACTTACTTGTGCCCCGTTGGAACTCATGCCATTGACAGCTGGTGTCCATTCATAATAAAGCGCCCCAGAGGCCCACAAATTGGCAGGGCGACCAGGGCAAACTGTGGTATCATTACCGGCAAATATTTGGGCAGTTAGGATAGAAACCCATACAGAGTCTGTTTCAGTACCACAACTATTTGTGACGTCAACATAGTAGTATTGTGCTTGAACAGGATTTATTTGAACCGTTTGATTTGTTGCACCAATAAGGTTATTATCAGGATACCAAAGATAACTGCTTCCTCCCGAAGCTGTGAGCGGCATGCTTGTTCCATAGCATAGGGCTACGCTATCAATAAGTTGAGGAAGTGGCGGATTATTGAAAACTGTAATGGTTATGGAATCTTGTGCAGTACAGCCATTACTTGAGCTAACTGTTGCAGTGTAAGTTATATTATTTTGTGGGCTTGCGGTGACATTCGTACCGGTTGTAGTATTCAAAAAATTACCTGGTGACCAATTGATATTACCACTTGCTGTTGCAACAATATCTATGCTTTCGCCAATACATATTGTCGTGTCGTTGGGGAGTGTTATTGTTGGTACACTTACATCGAGGTTTATTGTAAGTGTGTCTGAACCACAGGAGTCAGAGACTACAACAGAAAATGTAGTACTTGTAAAGATCGTAGCAATTGGTGTTGGGCTATTTGGATCGTCTAGCACATTTGCAGGTGCCCAAGCATAAGAAGTTCCACCATATGCTTCCAATTGGTAAGAGTCGCCAGCGCAGATACTTGCAGTCGGTTGGATAGCTCCAGCGGTAAATGCTCCAATGTTGACGGTAACAGTAACGGAGTCAGGAGTAAAGCAGCCAGTAGAGTCATATGCCACAAGTAATACGTCGTAGGTTCCGGGAGTAGTGTATGCATGTATAGGTTCAAAAGCACTTGAAGTATTGCCGTCTCCAAAATCCCAGAAAAACGAGTTTGCATTTTGCGAATTGTTATCAAAAAATACACTCTGTGGAATACAAATAAGCGGTGCAGGTTGTGCAGCAATAGCTTCTATGGTGCTTAATTCGAACTTAAAACATGCTAGGTTACAATTAGCGCTCGGGTTGGTCGGAGACCAAACGCCTGGCGTACTTGTAAAGCCAAAATCATTGCCACCACAAGCGCCACAAACAGCATGATAGATACGACCTTGGTTATCGAATCGGGAGGTTCCGCCATCTACGTGATTGTAACTGGTGGTGTTGCCCCCCATGAAAGTAGCGTATTTGAGGGCAGTTGCATTTTGATCCAAAACAGCAATATAAAAGTTTGAACCGTTGGTATTTAGTTGATAAGCATCTAAGGTTACTGGAAAGTTGTTGGTTGTAGAAAAAGAGGCTTGCCCATAAAGTTGATTGAGTTGACCACCCCAACCCGCTAAATAAATGTCGTAACAATCTGAAACTAAGAAAGCGGTGGGTGACAGCTCTACGTGTCCGGTACCGGCACCAATCATGGTAGTCCAATTTGTAACTGATAAATCTTGGGCATATTTCCTCAAAAATTGACCTGAATTGGTATTCCCATAACAGCCTGGGGTTATCGCCCATGAAGATTCAGATTGCCCGTAAACATAAACAGCATTGTCTATATCAGTTCTGATAAAATAGGTCTGGTCATATTCGGATTGCCCCATGTAGGTGCCCGATTGTAGTGCTCCACTTGCTGAATTAATCCGAAGTGCATATCCATCGGCGCTTCCACCGTTGAAAGTAAGATCATGGCCACCGGTTATTGCCAATGAACTTGATGTGGTCCCGCCAGCAACATAAATACTTCCATTAGACCCTACAGTTATTGAATTTCCAGATTCTACTCCACTACCACCGAAATAAGTGCTCCACATGAGTTGAGAAAGACCTGAATTCATTTTGAAAATAACCGCATCTTGAGTCCCATTGAGTAGTGTTTGAAAACCATTTTGTGTAGGGAAATTTGTTGAGGTGGTGGTACTTGATACGTACACATTTTGATTGGCATCTAGCACGATTTCACCTCGAAATTGATCGCCATAGTTGTAAAATAGACTGGCAGAATTCAGACCATCGGTGCTAGTTCCTCCGATATATGTTGAGGCTAAAAGTGCGGTACCATTTGCGTTAAATCGGGCAATGTAAATATCTGAACCATTGAATTCAAGTGAATTTTGAAGTTGGTATGGGCCCCCGTTAAAAGTGTTGTCAAATGATTGTCCTGCCATAGGGAAATTCGGAGATGAAGTGACTCCGTAAACAAATAATTCTCCATTTGGAGCACAGACAATACTGTGAGGAGTCTCATTTCCAGAACCACCTAGATAAGTGGAATAGAGCAGTGCGGTTCCGTTTGCATTGAATTTGGTGATTCCAACATCCATGGGAAATGTTCCTGTCCCTGAGTTATAACTGGCATCAAATGCTCCAGTTGTTGTTGGATAACCTGACCCAAAAACTATTCCACCACCAAACAGATTGCCATTGACATCTGGTGTGGCTGTAAAGCCCCAGTTGTCTACAGGCGATCCTGTAAAGGTCGAAAAGGTCAGACTAGGATCTACATACAATGGTAAATTAGGGTCATAGTTTGCACCAGTTTGAAAAGAAACTACATTGTCTGTTAGCACAAACTTAATGGGAACCTCCACCTTTTGTTCATCGTTTTGATAATTCCATGCTTTTGGTGCACTGTAGGTGATTTCACCAAATTGGTGAGTAATATGGAGCCAACCATTGCTATCTATAAAAAGTGAATCTGCTCCATTAAGCTCGAAATCTAATTGATGGATGTTGGCATTGGCTTGGAGTAATAAATGAAAGGCAAATTGTTGTTTATCGATGAGGTATTTCAAAGATCCTTCTGTGAAAAATTCTGGAGCGCTTAAGCACTTCACCCCATGTACTTGAGTTTTCCATTTATTTTGGTCGTTACCAATAAAATAGTTGTGGTAATGCGAGCTCGTGTCTTTGGGAATGAATGTATTTGTTTGAGCGTGTAAAAATCGATGCTTGATGGAATGGTAAGTGATAGTTTCGGCATGGTCTTGACTGTCATGTTCACCTTTATGATCATGAAATGTAGCATTTGATAAAAAAAAGGTGAGTCCTTCTTCTTCCACATATAGTCTTCCAGAGGATAGAGGGAGGTTATATAAAATACGTTCATCCCATTGCCCTTTATTGGGATACAGCCAGAGCTCTTGAGCCAAAGCGGTCTGGAAACAACAGAAGAGAATTAGAAAACGTATAAGCTGCATGCGTTGAGTAAATTTAACATAAAGAGCTACAATCTCAAAATATTAAACTATCTAAAAGCGAGAAGGTTGCCAATGTCTTTATAAAAAATTGCGAATTGCTTTAAATTCCCGTTTATTTGTAATCCTATTCAAAAAGCTCATGAAATTATTCTCCACCATTTTTATTCTCCTGTTACTCATTCAATTTCAATTTAGTTTTGCCCAAGACTATTCAAGGCTTAAGGTTATAGCCGATGAATTGGAGCTTCAAAAATTAGCCAACCTTGGCGTGGCAATTGACCATGGTACTTATAAAGAAGGAACATTTTTCATTTCAGATTTTTCAAAAGCGGAACGTCAAATTATGGACTTCAATCAATTCAATTATGAGGTCTTAATTGAAGATGTTGAATCCTACTATTTTGAACTCTTAAACGTGCCTGAAAAACATAAGCAGCAAGTACTTAAAAATACAAATTGTATAGGGTCTACTAGTTCTATTTTTACGCCAAGTATCCCTTCACATTTCAATCTTGGCACAATGGGTGGGTACCTCACATATGATGAAATGCTTGCCGAGTTGGATGAAATGGTCGCTACATATCCTAATTTAATTACTGCAAAGACTCCGATTTCAACTTTCTTAACAGCTGAAAATAGACCAATTTATCATGTGCGCATTTCCGATAATCCAAATGTAGACGAAAGCGGAGAGCCTAAAGTTCTCTATACCGCAATTCATCATGCCCGCGAACCCATGAGTCTTATGGAAACCATTTTCTTTATGTGGTATGTGCTCGAGAATTACGGC
>JAURNL010000085.1 GCA_030830205.1 Crocinitomicaceae bacterium
GGAGCATTATTAAATCCAATCGTGAAGCACAAATAGAAATGCTTAAAAATATCCTAACCGCTGCCC
This sequence comes from Crocinitomicaceae bacterium, assembly GCA_030830205.1. Lineage (GTDB taxonomy): Bacteria > Bacteroidota > Bacteroidia > Flavobacteriales_D > Crocinitomicaceae > UBA952. The sequence goes on from JAURNL010000085.1 coordinate 67, forward strand.
AATTTGAAAAAATGAAAGCTGAAATGAAGGCACACACCCAAGGTGGCAAACAACATAATGAGAAACATTAAGGTAAAATCAGGCTTTATTATGAAAAGGCTCCCTTAGGAGCCTTTTTTGTTGCTGAATTATTGTCATCTTTGCCATATGACTTTTCGCGATTTAAATTTAAAGAAACCTATCTGGAATGCATTAGATGACCTTGGTTATCAAAACCCAACCACTATCCAAGCGGTGAGTTTCAATGTCATGATGTCAGGTAAGGATACTATTGGTATCGCTCAAACAGGAACGGGTAAAACACTTGCCTATATTCTACCTTGTCTTTGTATGTGGAAATTTTCAAAAGAACCACATCCCCAAATATTAATTATTGTACCTACAAGAGAATTGGTCACTCAAGTAGTTAGTGAAATTGAAAAGCTAAGCTCCTATATGAATGTAGCTGTCGGAGGTGTCTTTGGAGGGGCTAACATGAGCACACAAGCAGCAATGGTGCTGCAAGGTCTTGATATTCTCGTTGGTACACCTGGGCGTGTTTTGGATTTAGCTGCAAGCGGTTCGTTACAACTCAAGCACATCAAAAAAGTTGTCATAGATGAGGTTGATGAAACCTTGAGTCTAGGATTTAGACCACAGTTGTTGCGCATATTTGAATTTTTACCAGCAAAAAAACAATTTATGGTGTTTTCGGCAACCCTTTCAGAGGAGGTTGCTACTTTTCTTGATGGATATCTTATAGCTCCACTTAGAATTGAGGCTGCACGCGCAGGATCACCTTTGGAAAAAATCGACCAAATTGCATACCCTGTACCTAATTTTTTATCAAAAGTTGAATTATTGAAATTCACACTTGATGAAGCTCCCGAACATGCTAAAATACTGGTATTTGTGGCCTCAAGATCCTTGGCCGATCGATTACATGAGGCACTCGAACCAACTTATGAAGAACGTTTGGGTATCATTCACTCCAATAAAGCCCAAAATTTCAGATTCAATACAGTCCAACAATTTCAGGACGGATCAATTAGTATCTTGATTGCAACTGACCTCATTGCCAGGGGTATCGACGTCACCGACGTTTCACATGTAGTAAATTTTGATATCCCAGAAAATCCAGAAAATTACATACACCGTATTGGAAGAACTGGGCGTGCTGATAAAAATGGAATTGCGCTTACGTTTGTAGCTGAAAAAGATAGCACAGCACTCCAAGCAATTGAGACTTTGATGGAAAAATCGCTCACTTTCAGCCCAATCCCTGAAGAGGTAGCACTGACCGATGAACTGCTTGAGTTTGAAAAACCAAAATTAGATATACCGGGCAAACTCATCAAATTGCCAAAACGTGAAAACGTTGGCCCTTCTTTCCACGAAAAAAAGGCAAAAAATAAAAAGGTTAATGTCCGTTACGATCACAAAAAAGCGATGCAAGAGAAGTACGGAAAACCAAAGAAAAAAAGGGGTAAATGAGCTAGTTTTTAATCAACTTAATCAATTGCATTCCTTTCTCTGCCTGCATCTTCAATACATAAAACCCACTTGACCATTCAACGGTATCGATCACATTATTCCCTGGAATGAGCGGTTGAGTAAGAATCTGACGGCCATTCAAATCATAAATCTGCAGCGTTGTATTTTCTTCTTGATTAGCTATCGTCAGCTGATCACTAACAGGATTTGGATAAATCTGAATCTGCAGCATTCCATTTTCAGGAGTTCCAATCTGACAATTATTGGTAGCTAAGGGCGTAGGTATGATCGTTGCAAAATCTAAACCTGCGTCTGGGCAGCGCGCAAAAGAAATATTTGCTAATTGTGGGCCAAAGGCTACCTGATCATGAACATTTGTGCCATGAGACAAATAGACATACTCGCCATCAGAACTAAGTTTAAAAGACGCATGTAGCCCTTCCTGCGCCATGTCCTTATCTGCCCAGATCAATAAATAGCCATTGGCAGGTATCACCGTACCCGCAGGAATTGCCCACTGTACTAGATCAAGTGGATCATCAGAGAGATAAAAACCTGCCAAGTCAATTGCAGCATTGGTTGTATTGATCAATTCTATCCAATCATCATCTTCTCCACTCGGGTCAAAAAGCAAAGCGTCATTTACGGCTAAAAGCTCATTGATAAGAACCGAACCGACTGCTGGTGCTGGAAAAACCACCGAAAGTGAATGATATTCGTGCTCGGCGCGAGCAGGTGAAAAAATACCTGCATTTGCATTATCTGCATAAATATAATATTCAAAAGTAAGACCATCTATTGGCACCTCCACTCCATAAATGTGATCACCAGCAACACCATCATTATGTAAACCATCGTCGTACATCTGAATACGATTAAATTGCAGTTGATGGTTACCTCGATAACCCAAATACACCGCAGTTTCATTGTTAGTTGTAGTCAGGATTGTAACGGTAGTTCCGTATAGAAGCGGAGTAGAGCTTGCGCCGTGATTCAATATAGTGGGCGCTTGTAAAGTATAGTCAGGATGCGTACTTAAAAATTGAACGCGCGCATCCATGAGTGCCGTGATCCCAGGAATACTCGTTCCGCCACCAGGCCCTCCACCAAAAGTAACTGCCGTAGTAAGGCCATTTAAAAATTGACTATACGTGAAAAATTTATAAGGGTCTGCCTGAATGGAAGAATCCGCTAGATTCATCAGATTTTGAGCCCATGTCTCATAGGCTCCATTTGCAAAAGTTTCTTCGACAATTGTACGAACATGCGCCATGTACATACGTTTGTACATAGGATCTGCCAAAATTTGCTTGATCAGTGGATGATTGATTGAATTGGCATTGGAAAATGGGTCTAGGGTGGTTGGTACCGTAGTACCAGTGCCTGTTCCGCCTGGGAAACCACCAAAACTCATATTTAAGTCCCATACTGTTGGCACAAAGCGTCCATTTATATCCCAACTGAGGTAATAATTCTGTCGAAAAGCTCCACTGTAAGAATCCAGATTTACCAATACATTATTAAAAGCCAGCATCCATATAGCGCGATCAATGTCTAGCACATTTTCGATGTTCTGAAAATCATTATTGAGGATTGAACATAAGCTCAGCATTCGATTCCAACCAAAATCAGATTTGAGCTCGTAGGCATTTGTGTATGCACTGCTATCTGCACCTAAATATTTTAGATCTGGGCTCGCATTTGAACCGGGACCCGCCCCTCCCATTGGGTTGCATTTGAAATAGGTATCCTTCAGGTAGTAGTGTACTAGATTAAAGTCTTTGGAAATAGACTCATTATTGGTATAAACACCTCTGTATTCACCATTAATGTAAACACGAGCAAAATTGGAACCAGGGCAATCCATGTATTGCGACAGTATTTGATAAGACAAAATTTCACGGATCATAGAAGGATCTTTATAACCGTTTGAGAGCTTTAGATCGGTAATTCCATGATAGTCTTGATTTGCTTTGATCGTATTGAGTTCGATGTGAAAAGGATTCTTCTGACTAAATGGGTCATAAGAACTATTCCCTTTATACCGAACACCACACGAATCGAATACCTCCCCGTTAATTCGAACGGAATCAGCGTAAATATAAGTTTCAGATGCTTCGTTGGCGTCGAGTTGTGCATCCCAATTTGAAAAGGAAAAGAATATCTCAATGAGCTGTATGGTATCTCGGTTATAAAAATTTTGAGATTGAACATGAGTGAAAAGCAGTAGAAAAAAAGGAATCAAGCCTATTTTTAGCATGGATGTAAGTTTTTTATAATCAGATGCCGAATTTAAGCTAAACTTGTGCGAAGTGTACACTTTGTTTTTAATTTTGATGTATGAAAAGAATTTTACTCTCCTTAAGCGCTGCAATGCTTCTGTTTCAAGCATGTGCTCAATCCAGCGAAACGAAAGTCTCCAAAGCCCCAGAACAACCTAAAGTTCCAACCTCTTTTACCCTTTCCGATTTCTTGAAAGAAAATGAAAATCTGGATGCAGCTGTAGAGTCAGTATTTGCAAGTCTTGATGACACCGCAATCGTTGCCCAACTCATTATGCCTGCTGTGGGGCGTTTAGGTCAAGAAAAGTCTACCATAGACCAGCACATCAAAGACCGTGTCATTGGTGGTGTACTTATGCTCAATGGAACCAAAGAAGGATTCACATCCTGGATTACCGATTTTGAAAAACAAAATAAAGCCTACGGTAATTTACCATTCTTGTATAGCGCTGATGCAGAACCAAGCTTGGTAAACCGCAAAATAATGGGGTCTGCAGTTGTAAAGAAAGCCAATGAAATGAAATCTATTGATGAAGTACGCAACTGTGCACAAACCATCTCTAAAGATCTCAATGCAATTGGCATCAATTACAATTTCTCGCCTGTGGTAGACATGTCGCCGAATGCTACAGTAGGTTTCAGAAGCTTTGGCGCTGTTCCGGCAAATATCATTCCCTGGTCGGGTGCATTTATTGAAGAAACACAAAAACAAGGTATTATTGCTACTGCTAAGCACTTTCCCGGACACGGTTTGGTATCTGGCGACACGCACAAAGCGTTGCAGGTAATTGACGGAGAGCTCAAAGAAATTCAAAATTACCCACCATTGATTGCACAAGGTGTGCTTTCTATAATGGTAGCTCACATTGCCGTGCAAAACAATAACAAATACAATACCAATGGCCTCCCGTCTACTTGCTCTAAAGCTATCGTCACGGACTTGCTCAAAAAAGAAATGGGCTTCAAAGGATTAATTGTGACAGACGCCATGAACATGGGTGGTGTAGTTGCCGTTCCGGAAGCAGCCTACAAGGCTGTTGCCGCTGGCTGTGATATTGTACTAATGCCTCTAGATGCTAAAAAAGCACACAGTGAAATTTTAGCACATTATCATCATGACGCAGTTTTCAAGGCCCAGGTAGACGCAGCCGCCAAGAAAATTATTCGCATGAAGATTGCAATGGGTCTAATGACTAATTAGTCAGGTAAAGATCAATAAGACCTTCAGGAGCTTTGATATAGAGCTCCTTTTTTTTGCGCTCTACTTTCTCAATGAGTCCGTCAAAAATAGGAATCAGGATTTCGGTGCCATTAAAGTTAACTTGGAGCAACGGGTTTGCCGTCATGTCAATAATATCTTCTACTATACCTATTGCACCTTTATCGGTATCAAAAACTTGAAAACCAATGACTTCGTGATCATAAAATGAAGTTTGGTCTAATTCAGGTAAAACTTCCAATGGAAGGTATGCTTTCTTTTTAATTAAGCGCTTAGCCGCTTCTTCTGTCTCAACACCCTCAAATTTAATAGCAGCAAATCCTTTATTTTTAAGTTTGAAACCTTCAATGAAGAATGGAGTAAGCTGACCGTTGATATCTAAATAGAGTGCATCAAGACCTTGGTAATCGGCCGGATTAGAAACGTCTAAAAACAGCGAAACTTCA
>JAURNL010000086.1 GCA_030830205.1 Crocinitomicaceae bacterium
AAGGTTGCATACTGGACTTGCGGGATTGGGCAAACATCATCACTTGCCTTGAGGACAAAATGGTAGGTCTGTTGTGCTTGCGCCTGTCCCTGTCCGTTCAGCAAGTGGTCACAAGATGTTTGCCAGGTAAACTGAGCTTGTATTTGTGCTGCTGACGTATAAGGTAAATTGAGATTTATTCCGGGGAAAGGACCAACATTACATGGAAGCTGTGCCTCGAGTGTAATATTTTGTTGATTCCCATTGATTTGTATATCAGGATCCGAAATCAACAAAGGAACATCGATAAGGTCGCCTGCATTGACTGTAATTTCAAAAGAGGAACCACCGGCAAAAGGTGGTGCAATGATTGGTGGAAAGTTACTGCTATTGCAAGCTTGCAAAACCAATTGCATTTCACGTTCAGTTTCTGAAATAAGCACCCCACCTCGAAAAGCCTTCACTAGAATTTTGACAACATAGTTCCCAATAGTAAAACTATTAAAAGTAAAGTTGCCATTCTGAGGATTCAATACTGCAGGAATATTACTTGCATTGATGGATGTACCGGGTGTAGGACTTGTTGCACTAAATCCATTCACGTAAGGAATTGGAGCTGGGTTGATAGGCGGGTTGTAAGTGCCCGTTGGGAAATGGTCAAAGGGTTCTCCAAATTCAAAGTGCAGAGAATCTAAGTTGGCATCACTTACCGCCGCATTATATTGATAAGGTAGACCTGCGCAACTTACGAAGTTTGGGTCTTCATTGAAAATTGGTGAGTCATCAGGTTGGCTTAAATTGTAAATTTTTGCCGCTAGTGTAATGCCGTAAGTAGCTGGATTACTTAGGTTTGTTAAAGAAGCACTGCGCGAAAAATTCTCGTAAGTAAATACCCATCCCTGTGCCGGTGGTGTGCCACTAAGCGCTACGGGCGCACTTCGATAAGTAACTTTCTCTATAGCGCCAATACCATTTCCTCCGTTATTTCCTGTTCCGCAAAGAAGCGGGCTCGCTCCTCCGGGAACCTGCGTGCAACTGGGAGATAAATCCTGTCGCTGAATAAATAATACCGGAATAACACTGAGCGTAGGATGATTCCAAACCCTTAAGCTTTCTGAAACAGAATTGACATCGGCACCATTACAGTCGCGATAAAAAACGAGTTCAAATTGGTAATTGCCAGCTCCTATGTACTTGTATGTGATTTCACCTCCCATGACATGAGATGCTTGGCCTATAAAAGCCAATTGAAGAAATAAAAAGACAAGAAGTGCTTTAAACATCCGTTGGATAACGTATTTTTTCCTTTTTTAGTATAACGGAGCAGCCTTTAAAAGGTTGCTATCCTGCAGAAATGATGAGCATTTCTTCCCAATTGAGAAAACGTTTAGCCAATTCTTGTATTTGCTGTGCATCAATGGCTTTGATTGCCGAGATGTATTGATCATAAAAACTGAGGTCAAGCCCCATTGTTTCTACATTAGCAAAAAGATCTAGCATTGCATAAGGCCCATCAGCACTTTTTAAAAGTTGTCCCATCAGGTAACTTTTAACCAAATCAAGTTCTTCAGCAGGTACTAACTCGTTTTTAAGTCGCTCAAATTCATTTTGTATCTCAAGAAATGTGGCTTGTCTATGCTGTACTCCAACTTCAGTTCCAATTACGAAATATCCAAATTTCGTATTTTCAACAATGTGAGAACCGATTCCATAGGTAAAGCCTTTGTCTTCCCTGATATTACTCATGAGGCGGCTTCCGAAGTAGTCGCCTAATATGGTGTTGAGGACGCTAAATGCAAAGTAGTCTTGATCAGTTTTATTAAAAAGTGGCCTGCCAATGCGAATGGCACTCTGCAGTGCGCCCTCTTGTTCAATATGTGTAGCACCCAATTTCGGTTGCCACGAGAATGGAGCAGGCACTGAAATTGGATGTTCAAATTCATTCAGATTGCTTACAAATTGATTGTAATCATGTTCGGTCAAATCTCCAACTAAATAAACTTTTTGGAGTCCTTTTATATAGCTTGAGATATGAAAATCTTGTATTTGAGCTCTGTCAGCCCGATCAAAATCGGCAAGTTCAATTAGCTTCGCATAATTTGATCCAGCCATTATGCTTCTTTGAAATTCACGTTGTGCCAAGAAGTTGACCTTTTGTGCTTGAACGGTAAATTTCTGGCGCCGAGTGTGTATGAGTTCGTTTAATTCATTTACAGGAAAGGTTGCAGTAAATAAACTTTGGTGGAAAATTTGATATGCTTTTAATAGTTGGTCTTTGAGTGCATACAAGTTTACTACCGCACTTTCTTGACTCAAGGATACATCATAGTATGCACCTACTGCGTCTAATGCTTTTTGTATTTGTTTAGCACTTTGTGTTGTACTTCCATTGATCAGAAGCCCTGCACATAATGAAGCGGTGAGTGGCTCGTCTTTAGAAGAGCCAGCAGCAAAATGTAATTCTATTTTGCTTGTTTCATTTTGTAGACCATTGCGCCAAAAAAGTTTGGCGCCATTTTTTAAGATGTTGATTTGCGGAGCAACAAAAGAAATTGATTCTATTGGAAGCAGTGATGGAGCAATTGACCGGTCTTGAATAGATTGAGAAGAGATTTTGCTCATGGTTATTTGGGTTGAATTTGCAACAAAGAACACTTGTTTTTATCGAGAAGTTCTATGGCATGCTGTTGGAGCTGAGTGGTTGTGATTTGCTCGTAGCGCAAACTTTCCGTATTAACTATATCTGCGGTATCGAGTAATTCATAATAGCATAGGTTCATGGCTCTATTTAATAAACCTTGATCTTGAAAAGCTTTAGCTGTTCGCAATTTTAATATCAGTTGTTGAAGCGCACTTTTGCTCATTTTTTTGTTCTGGATTTTTGCAATTACAGGCCATAATGCTTCATCGAGTTCTTCAAAAGAACGATTTGGATTGAGTTTACCTGTAATGATAAATAACCCTTCATCTACAGAACCGGTGATATATGCTGTAATTTCTGACACCAAGCGTTTTTTTCGCTGTAATTCGGTATAAAGTATACCCGTTTTTTCATTTCCAATGAAGTCTGAAAGTAAATCTGAAAGGTAATACGAATCAGAAAGTCGCTTTCCCATTTTAAATGCGTAGTAGAAGGAACCAACAGGTACTTTTCTTTGAATCCTTTTTAGCCTGAATTTTGTTTGTTCTGGTTCAGTAGGAAGTTTGCGAATGTTATTTACTTGTTGAGGAATATTACCAAAATAATAGGCTACTCTATCTTTTACAAAAGCGAGATCAAAATTACCTACTATGCAGAGAATGGCGTTTCCAGGATGATAGTGCTTGTGAAAAAATGAACGCACATCGTCCATAGTGGCATCTTCAATTTGCTTGATGTTTTTGCCAATCGTTGCCCACCGATATGGGTGTTTGAGATAGGCTAAGGGTCGCAAATGAAGCCAAGCGTCTCCATAGGGTTGGTTGAGGTAGCGTTGCTTGAATTCTTCAATGACAACTTGGCGTTGAACATCTAAACTTTTGGGCGTGAAGGCCAAAGATAACATGCGGTCGCTCTCGAGCCATAGGGCAGTATCTAGATTTTGAGCAGGCAATACGTCGTAATAGTTAGTGATATCATTACTAGTGAATGCATTGCTTTGACCTCCTGCGGCTTGCAGTGGGGCGTCAAAATCAGCAATATGCTTAGATCCTCCAAACATGAGGTGTTCAAAAAGATGAGCAAAACCGGTTTGATTTGGATTTTCATCCCGTGCTCCGACGTCATAGAGCACATTGACAACCGCCATCGGTGTTGCTGGTTCTTGATGAAATAATACCCGTAGGCCATTTGTTAGCGTAAAACGCTCATATTTAATCATATGGAGAATGGATGTTGAGCCTTGATGGCCTGGTTGAATTCTTCTATAAATTGTTTGACAATTGTTGCAGCGGGTAGAATGTCATCGAAAGCTCCTGCTATTTGACCAATTTCAAGTTCACCTTCCGTCAAGTCACCCTCAAACATGCCTTTTTTGGCTCTTCCGCGCCCAAGTAATTGAACGAGTTCATCGGTATTTGTTCCTTTTTGATAGGCTTCCATGAGTTGATCAAAAAATGGATTTCGCAACAAACGAACTGGTGTTAATTCTTTAAGAGTCAGTAAGGTGTCTCCTTCGTTGCTGGCAATAACTGCTTGTTTAAAATTAGCATGCGCACTAGATTCAATTGAGGCTACGAAGCGGCTTCCTACTTGGGCTCCATCTGCGCCTAAATTCATTACAGCGAGTAGCGCTCTGCCATCACCAATACCTCCGGCTGCAATAAGCGGTATTTGAATTGCCTTTTTAACCATAGGAACAAGGCAAAGTGTTGTAGTTTCATCTCTGCCATTATGTCCACCAGCTTCAAAGCCTTCAGCAACTATCGCATCAACCCCCGCAGTTTGCGCTTTCAAGGCAAATTTCACGCTTGAAACTACATGTACTACCGTAATTCCCTCCGCCTTTAGCTTTTGAGTCCATGTTTTGGGATTGCCTGCGCTTGTAAAAACAATTGGTACTTTATGTTTGATAATAGTAGCTATGTGTTCTTCAATATTGGGATAAAGTAACGGTAAATTGACACCAAAGGGCTGGTTCGTATGCGCTTTACATTTTCGGATTTGGGCATCGAGTATTTCGGGGTACATTGAACCTGCACCTAAAAGACCCAGGCCACCTGCATTAGAAACTGCTGACGCTAGCTCCCAGCCTGCGCACCATATCATTCCTCCCTGAATCAATGGATACTTGATATTGAAAAGTGAACAGATTCGATTTGTTGTATTCATATACTAAATTGCTACTTACAAAATTAGTCGAAATGCTTAACTTAGCGAGGATGAATCGTGTATTGCTTCTGTTCTTACTGTTTCTTTACTTTGCCACAGCATCTGTCGGAACAGTTGTTGCCCAATTTCAAGGTCTAGAATATGTCCAAAATAAAGGTCAATGGCCTGCAGATGTAAAATCTATGGCTAAAGAAGGCGCGGCAAAAATCTGGATGGGTTCGGATAGGTTTTTGTATCAACTCACGGATTTTTCTTCCATAGAAAAAGCACACCATCAACAAATAATTCTCGAAGATCCTTCCATTCAAAGTGCATTTATACAGCAACGATTCATAGGCGCTAACACCAATGCACAAACACAGCACGTTCACCCGAAAAAGTATACTTATAATTTTTTTATTGGTAAGGATTCAACAAGGTGGGCAAGCAATGTTGGCGCATTTGAAGAAGTGAAGTACATTCAATTTTACCCAGGTATAGACCTCACCTGGTCCACAGCATCTACGCAGTATAAATACACTTTTCATTTGTCTGCGGGTGCTGATGCTGAGCAGATTCGTTGGGCCTATGCTGGCGCAAAAGAAGTAAAATTGAAGAAAGACCGTATTCAACTTATCACTTCAATAGGAGAAATGAGTGATCAACAGTTGTATGCCTACCAAGAGATTAATGGTCAACAAAAGTCAGTTGTTTGCAAATATCGCTCTTACCCTGATGGAACATACGGATTTGAACTCGGGCCCTACAATAAGGAATTACCGCTTGTCATTGATCCTATTTTGGTTTTTGCGACCTACAATGGTGCTGTTTCTGATAATTTTGGTATGACTGCTACCTACGGATACGATGCCTCTGCGTATGCTGCTGGCATGGTCTACGGCAATAACTTTCCATTGCCAAGTTTGGCAAGTTTTGACATCAATTCAAATTTTACTTCACTAGCGGGTGCCTATGGGGTAACGGATGTATTTATTACGCGTTATTCTCCTGATGGAAGTACAATGATGTGGTCAAGTTTTTTGGGAGGTGGAGATCAGCTTCAGGGTACTGAAACAGCACACAGTCTTATATGTGATTCTCTCAACAACATCTATTTATTTGGCGCAACTTCCAGCACTGATTTCCCAACTACTTCAGGTGCCTTTCAATCTGTTCATGCTGGGGGTAGTCCAAATACTAATTTCTACTTCAATGGTGTCTATTTTGGTTCGCAAGGGACAGATTTATACGTATCCAAATTAAGTGCCACGGGTCAAAACTTATTGGCAAGTACCTATCTTGGAGGAAGTGCAAATGATGGGGTCAACTATAGGTCGCTAGGTTTGCCATATAATACGGTCGCAGCCTACGATTCATTAACTACCAACTACGGGGATCAATTCAGAGGAGAAATTTATCTCGATTCCAATGGTTCGGTGTTGGTGGCCAGTTGCACGCGTTCAGCTAATTTTCCAATGCAAAATCCATTTCAAGCCAGTAAAGCATTTGGTCAGGATGCTGTAATTTTCCGCTTAAATTCAAATTTTAATACGCTTGAATTTTCATCCTTTTATGGTGGAAACAAGGACGACGCTGCTTATTCCGTTAAGACCGATACGTTGGGTGCCATTCTTTTTGCCGGTGGTACAGGATCTACAAATCTAGCTGGTACCACTGGTGCTTTTCAAAGCAACTATAACGGGGGTAAAACTGATGGTTTTGTGGTGAAATTGAATGCGCTTGGTACTTCAATACAAAAGGCAAGTTATGTTGGGACGTCTAACTATGACCAAGTATTTTTTGTAGAGGTAGATCGCAATAATCACATATTTTTATTGGGGCAGGCAGTAGGTGGTGGTTTTCCAATAAACAATGCTCCATACAGCAATGCTGGAAGTGCTCAATTTGTTTTGAAACTCAACAATGCACTCACAACTAACCTTGCTTCCACAGTAGTGGGAAATGGCAATGGCCAAATTAACTTTTCACCAGCAGCCTTCTTAGTTGATATCTGTGGTAATATATACATCTCAGGTTGGGGTGCCAATATATTGCAAGCCATCCCCTTAAGTGGGATGCCAGTTTCAGCCAATGCATTTCAATCGAGTACAACCGGTTTTGATTTTTATTTAATGGTATTGCAAAACAACTTCAACGGTTTGCTTTATGGGTCTTATCTAGGTGGTACAATTGCACAAGAGCATGTCGATGGAGGTACATCTCGTTTTGATAAAAATGGTGTTGTCTATCAATCGGTATGCGGTGGTTGTGGTGGGCACTCAGACTTCCCAACCTCTTCGGGTTCTTGGTCTAATACTAACAACAGCAGCAATTGCAACAACTTAGTTTTTAAATTTGATTTTCAGCTTATACCAACCGCTGAATTTACGAGTACAAATGTACAAGGGTGTCAAGATTTAACAGTAGATTTTCAAAATACTTCTGCCCAATGGGATTCCTATTTATGGGATTTCGGTAATGGGGATACGACAAGTGTTGTTTTTAACCCGAGTGTTACCTACACACAACCCGGAATCTACGAGGTTTATTTATTTGTAACTGATAGCGTTTGTTTGATTACCGATACCGCACAAATTCAAATATTGGTCTTGGATTCTATTTTGTTGAATCTAAGTGACACAATCAATCTCTGTAGCAATTCTCCTTACCTGCTTAGTGCCAACACATTGGGTACGGCCGATGAATTCATATGGTCTCAACAAAACAACCTTACTAACCCGTTAAATTCGCCACAAGATTCTACCGTACTGGTCAATCAAGGTGGCTGGTATTTTTGCCAAGCGAGCAATGATTTTTGTAGTGCTTTAGATTCTGTTTTCATCGCTTTTGATGTGCCTTTGAATGCGAGTTTTCAAGTGAGCGATACCCTCGGCTGTGCTCCACTCTCCATCACAATAAATAATAACTCTCCACTAACGAGTTCTTTTCTGTGGAGTTTTGGAAATGGCCAATTTGACAGCCTTGATTTCGAGCCTACGGTCAGTTATTCTATTCCGGGTACTTACATTCTTACGTTGAGTGTTTCAGACTCAATTTGCCAAGGATTTGACCAAATGAGTATTCAAATTGAAGTGGGACCACCCCTTCAAATAAATGCTCCCGATGCGATATTTCTATGTACTTCTGTAGATACGCTCCTTATTCCAGAAATTGCGGGTGTTCCAACCAGTGTGATATGGTCGAGTACAGCTCAATTTCAGGATACACTCAATAATATCGGTGAACAGCATCTTTTACTATTAGACCCTTTAAATGCTTTCTATTATGTTCAAGCCTTCAATTCATATTGTAGCGCAACGGATAGTGTTCAAATTACGCTTGCAAGCGATGCTTTTACCTTAACTGGTCCGGATTTGATATGTGCTCAAACACCTTTTGAAGTACAGCTTACAGGTGTGACTAACGCACAAAGTATACAATGGGCCCCAACTAGCGCTATATCGGGCGCAAGTAATTTACCAGTTGCAACGGTCCAGATTTCTGTAAGTCAAAACCTCTATGTAGAGGTGTTAACTACACAAAATTGTTGGCTACAAGATTCAATTTTTGTCAATGTGTCAGCGCTCAATCCTTTTGCTGTAAACGCAAGTGCAGATCCGACGATTATTTTGCCAAATGCAAGTTCCCAACTAACAGGTGCACCACAAGGAAATTTCATTTATAGCTGGACTCCTCAGTCTGGATTGTCAAATCCAAGCATCGCAAATCCACAAGCCACTATTGAGCAAACAACTGTTTTTACCCTAACTGTTTCCGATGGTTTATGTATTGGTTCAGACACAGTCTTAATCAAAGTATTTGATAGTATCTGTGGTGCACCATTTGTATTTGTTCCTAATGCTTTTTCTCCAAACAAGGACGGTCACAACGATAAATTGTATGTCCGAGGACCATTCATAGAGTCTTTTATTTTTCGAGTTTATGACCGTTGGGGAGAGCTTGTCTGGGAAACATCCTCCTTAACTGAAGGCTGGGACGGTACCTTCAGGGGTAAACTACTTGACCCAGATGTTTACGATTATTACCTCCAAGCAACTTGTGTTGGAGGCCTAGAAAATATCATCAAAGGAAATGTAACACTCATTAGATAAAACCCATGAAAAAAATCATTACTTCTAAATCAGAGCAATTTTTACAATCTTACCTCAATAATGCCAGTCCAACAGGTTTTGAAACCTCCGGTCAGCAAATGTGGTTAGATTACATGAAACCATATATAGACACTTATTTTACAGATGCCTACGGTTCGGTTGCGGCTGTAATTAATCCAGGTCAGTCGTATAAAGTCGTAATTGAGGCACACGCAGATGAAATTTCGTGGTTTGTACATTACATTACCAAAGATGGCTTTATTTATTTGCGCCGAAACGGTGGCTCTGACCACATGATTGCGCCATCCAAACGCGTGAACATCCATACGGATAAAGGTCTAGTAAAAGCCGTGTTCGGTTGGCCAGCCATTCACATGCGCCAGCAAAAAGAGGAGACGCCAAGTATGAAAAACATATTTTTGGATTGTGGTTGCAGTTCCAAAGAAGAGGTAGAAAAACTCGGTGTACACGTAGGTTGCGTCGCTACATTTGAAGATGAATTTATGATCCTCAACAAAAATAAATATGTTGGTCGCGCACTAGATAACCGAGTCGGTGGTTTTATGATAGCCGAGGTGGCCCGCTTACTCAAAGAACAAAAGAAAAAGTTGCCTTTTAGTTTGTATATAGTCAATTCGGTACAAGAAGAAATTGGCCTCAGAGGAGCCGAAATGATGGCGCATCGCATCAAGCCAGATGTGGCTATTGTAACCGATGTTTGCCATGACACTGCAACTCCGATGGTCGATAAAATAGAAAATGGAGACCAACAAAGTGGCAAGGGCCCAGTGCTTACCTATGGGCCTGCCGTCCAAAATAACTTATTGCGTTTTTTAATTGAAGCAGCTGAAGCTGAGAAAATCCCTTTTCAACGTGCCGCAGTTTCTCGTTCGACAGGTACTGATACGGATGCGTTTGCTTATTCAAATGAAGGAGTTACCTCTGCTTTGATTTCTTTACCGTTACGATATATGCACACCACAGTAGAAATGGTTCAAAAAGAGGATGTGGAAAATTGTATCCGACTTATTTATAGCAGCTTGCTGCGTTTAGAGACTGGTCAGGATTTTAGATCCTTAAAATAAACGACCTTTTGATCTAGAATTAATACAAGTTAGCTTAGACCAGCTTGATGAGTAGGTCTTCGATTTCAATGAGGTCGCCACTGGTCAATTTAGCTCGCTTGCGAAGTTCAACGACCCCGTTTCTGAGTACAGCACCTTCTTCAACAATTGCCTTGGCATGTCCTCCAGTCTCGGCAATACCCAATGCTTTAAGTAAGCCAATGAGCTCGATATAAGGACCATTGATTTGAAATTCCTGCATATTTATTTGCCTTAAAGTTCCATGGCTTTGAGGGTATTCATCATCAAAGATGCAATGGTCATCGGACCCACACCTCCTGGTACTGGTGAAATGTAACTGGCCTTCGGAGCAACTTCATCAAAGTGAACATCACCTACCAGTCTCCAGCCTCGTTCTCGGCTTGTATCCTCGACCCGTGTGGTACCGACATCGATGATTACAACACCATCTTTCACCATATCTGCGGTAACAAAGTTAGGTCGTCCAATAGCAGCGATAATGATGTCAGCTTCTCGACAAATAGCTTTTAAGTTTTGTGTTTTGGAATGGGCGAGTGTAACTGTACAATTACCTGGGTTACTATTGCGTCCCAGCATAATTGATAGTGGGGTCCCAACTATATTACTGCGTCCAATAATGACACAATTTTTACCTTCCGTTGGAATGTGATTTCGACGTATGAGCTCCAAAATACCTGCAGGAGTAGCAGGTAAAAACCCAGGTAAATTAAGAATCATATTACCAATATTACGCGGATGGAAACCATCAACATCTTTTTTTGGGTCAATTGCTTGTGTGATTTTTAATTCATCAATGTGTTTTGGAAGAGGTAGCTGGACGATAAATCCATCTATGCTGCGGTCTTGATTGAGACTTTCTACTTTTTCGAGAAGGATATCTTCTGGTACTGTTTCGTCGTATCTGATAAGAGTGCTTTCAAAACCAATAGCCTCGCATGCCTTTACCTTAGAGGTCACATATGAGACTGAGCCGCCGTCATTACCCACAAGAATAGCAGCGAGATGAGGTATTTTTTGGCCAGCCTGCTTGCGCAGTTGCACTGCTGCTTGTAATTCTTCTTGAATTTGAGCTGCCGTTGCTCGACCGTCTAGTATTTTCATCCTTCTTTTTTTGCAAAGATACAAAGAAGCGCGGTGGCTGCAAATGCTGTATCTTTGTAGAAAATACCAAAATGAAAAATTTAGTCTTTTTGTTAACTCTATTTTTAGTTGGGCGCACCGTGGCACAGTTGCAATATCTTGGATCCGAGTTAGGTCTAGAACCATACATTGGATTTTCAAACCTAGGTGGTGCAGTTGGGGGTGAGCTCAAATATGCAGTAAAGCTTAACGATAATTTGGTGCTTGGCCCATCTTTAAGGCTTCAACGTACCTGGTCTAATAATTTAGGTGTGCAAAGTAACATGACAACTTGGGGTGGGGGACTATTTGCGCACTATCGCTACCAAGAAATCGTTTTTGGAGGTGTTGAATTCCAATACCTTAAAAGTCCATTTAGCTTTGTTAATCCACTTCAGGTGGTCAAACCTTGGTCACCTACGCTGATGGTAGGTGGTGGATTTTACTTGAAACTTACTGATAAAGTTCGCTTAAATGCAGCCTTATTTTACGATGTAATCAACGCAGATAATAGTCCGTTTAGAAGTAGTTACACCTTTAAAGTCAAAAATGAATTTGGCCAGGTCGTACGTATCCTTCCCATTATATACAGATTAACTTTTTTTATTCCTTTAGATCAACAAAAATGAAAATAGGCATTGTCCTTTATCCTACCTTCGGTGGTAGTGGAGTAGTAGCAACCGAACTAGGAAAAGCACTGGCTGCAAAGGGCCACAAAGTTCATTTTATTACTTATTCACAACCAGTACGTCTTGGTTCTTTTAGAGAGAATATTTTCTATCATGAAGTTTCGATCACAGACTACCCCCTTTTTGACTTCCAGCCCTATGAAACGCAATTAGCGAGTAAAATGGTAGATGTAGTGAAGTATGAAAAGCTCGATATTTTACATGTGCACTATGCGATACCACATGCTTCCGCAGCCTTTATGGCGCAGCAGATTCTCAAAGCAGAAGGGATTAACATTCCATTTGTAACCACATTGCACGGTACTGACATTACCTTAGTTGGAAAAGATCCATCTTTTGAGCCAGTCATTACTTTTTGCATCAACCAATCCGATGCAGTGACAGCCGTTTCTGAAAGTCTTAAGCAAGACACATTAGCGCACTTCAAGGTAACCAATGACATCAGGGTCATTCCAAATTTCGTACCTCCTAGACCGCCTCAGGGAACCGAACGCGCTTATATTAGAAGCAAATATGCTCAAGATCATCAAGCTATTCTATGTCATATCTCAAACTTTAGACCAGTTAAACGAACAGAAGATGTAATTCGAATTTTTGCAAAGGTTCGAGCTCAAAAGGATTGTAAGCTAATGCTTGTTGGAGATGGTCCTGATCGTTATGCTTGTGAGCGTTTGTGTCGCGAGCTA
>JAURNL010000087.1 GCA_030830205.1 Crocinitomicaceae bacterium
ATACTAAAGCTCGATTTTTATGAACCTGCAAATGACACATTAGCTGCGCGTCCATTGATTATTTGGGTGCACGGCGGAAGTTTTATTGGAGGTAGTAAAACAGATCCAGATGTAAAAGCGCTTTCTGAACGTTTTGCACTCAAAGGATATGCGTGTGCAAGCATTGATTACCGCTTGGGTTTTTTCCCTTTTGATTCAACGAATGCCATCAAAGCTGTAGTGCGCGCGGTTCAAGATCTCAAAGCAGCAATTCGCTATTTTTATTTAGATGCCCAAACAACAAATCAGTTTAAAATCGACACTAACCATGTTTTTATTGGAGGCAGTTCAGCAGGAGCAATTACAGCACTTCATACGGCATATCTTGATGATGAATGTGAATTTAGTGAATACATGAGCGCTGGTGCATTGGCAAATCTTGGTGGCCTAGAAGGGAATTCAGGAAATGCAGGTTACTCCACAAAGGTGCATGCAGTGATCAACGGATGTGGCGCACTTGCTAAATACAACTGGTTAGAGGCCGGAGATGTACCACTTTGTTCTGTTCACGGCACCAATGATGCTACTGTTACTTACAATCGTGGTTTGGTGAATCCGGGCACGCCACTCATGTATCTCGACGGAAGCCGCATGATACACGAAAGGGCCTGTGCCATTGGTGTCACAAATCAATTCTATACCTTCAATAACGCACCTCACGTTCCCTATATTAGTAATGCTGCCTATATGGATAGCACCGAACGATTCATTCGCGATTTTCTGGTCGGCGTCATGGGCTGCACCCAAAGTTCCTTGCTCCCGGCAAACGAAATGCAACAGCAAGCCGAACTTTACCCCACCACCTATTGTGATGGCACTCCGAGTAATGAGATTTGTGGAAGCAATAATGTAGTTGAACAAGCTGCAACTATGGAGCTTTCAGTTTATCCAAATCCGAGTAGAGGAGAATTCCAAATAGCCACGAATCTACCCATCTCAACTATTAAAATTTACAGCATGGAAGGTAAAATTGTACAATTCGTGAAGGTAGAACAAACATTAATGCAAGATATTAACCTTGATTTACTGCAAAACGGCGTTTTCATCGTAGAAGTTGAGGCCGGATATAACCAAATCAGCCGAACCAAAATTCAACTCATCAAGTAAAGTATTATCAAAAAACTCATCAAGTTCTAATCGATCCTTTTTTGAAACTGTAAAATTTGTTATCTTTGCAATCCTGATGGTCTCATGGCCGAGCGGTTAGGCACCGGTCTGCAAAACCGTCTACAGCAGTTCGAATCTGCTTGAGACCTCACTAAACCCCTGGTTCACTCTAGGGGTTTTTTGTTTTACATCAGCTTACTTTTCCACAACCGCATTATGTTAAATCTATATTAAATTTAATCTTTTGACACAGGGAAAAGATTAAAAAATGTGCTTAAAATCCTCGAGTTCGTGTTAGAATGACAATAATTATGCGTTAGGCTATCGGAAACATTGAAATTTCGTTTTGAAAAGGGGCTAAAGTTTTTTTATATTTGGCGTTCAATTGTAAAAATGAAAAAATAAAAAACGATCATTATGGACAAAAAACAAAAAACCGCCGGTGGATTTTCAGCTATTATTGCTTTTCTGGCTATTGCACTTGCACTTATTGCAGGTATTTTGATTTACAAGTATATCTTTGGTGACCCAGGAAACTTCGTGGACCGCAATCCAGAAGCGGAACCAGTAGAAGGTAACCTTTTAGGGGTAATTTATAAAGGTGGTTTCATCGTACCTGGCTTAGTTGCTGTAAACCTTGTCGTTTTAATTTTCACGATTGAGCGTTTAGTCACATTACTTTTGGCTAACGGTAAAGGAAAAGCCAATCAATTTATTGAAAAAATTAAAGAACTCATGGCTGCCAAAGACATCAATGGTGCTATTGAGGCTTGTGATGAGCAACGTGGTTCTTTAGCTAATGTAGTTCGTGCAGGTTTGGTGAAATACCAAATGATGCTCAAAGATGCTAACATGGATAAAGAACAAAAGTTAGAAGCATTGAAAAAAGAATTAGAAGAGGCTACTTCTCTAGAGTTACCAATGTTGTCTAAGAATTTACCCGTTCTTTCTACTACAGCATCGATCTCAACCCTTATCGGTCTAATCGGTACCGTACTTGGTATGATCCGTTCATTTGCCGCTATGTCACAAGGAGCGCCAGATACAGCAGAACTTTCTACTGGTATCTCTGAGGCCCTTATTAATACGGCATTTGGTATTACAGGTTCTACAATCGCGATCATTGCGTTTAGCTTCTTCTCTACAAAAATTGACGCCATGACTTATGGCATTGATGAAGCAAGCTTCACAATCGTTCAAGATTTTGCAGCCAACAATTAATTGACACATCATTAAGTAAAACTCAAGCAATGCCAAAAATCAAAATGCCCAAAGGCACACCTTCCATAGACATGACGCCTATGGTTGACTTGGCGTTCTTGCTTGTAACCTTCTTTATGTTGACGGCCTCTTTCAGAACGGCCGAACCCGTAACCGTAGAAACTCCATCAAGTATCAGTGATAAAATCATCCCTGAAAATGTCTTGATGGTAACCCTAGATAAAGACGGACGCGTGTTCTTCAATCTTTCTGATCCAGAAGCCCGTAAAGAAATGCTCAACGAGATGCTCCAGAAATATAAGATTGGTCTTACCGAGGAGAAAATCGAAGAGTTTTCTTTTATGTCAACCTTTGGTTGTACCATGCAAGAACTTCCTGCATACATGAATACCGAAGCTGCAAAACGTGCAAGTTTCCCTACTCAAGGGATTCCAACAGATTCTACTAAAAATGAGCTTTTAGATTGGCTTTCATTTGCAGCCACAGCTGCAGGAAATACCGGCCGAACCGCTTTTGAAAAAGCGAAGTTAAAAGGCGGCGAACCTAAAATGGAAGATTTCAAGCCTAAATTCATTTTACGTGTAGATTCCAAGACCTTGTACAAAGATGCGCAAACAGTAATCGATGTATTCAGAGAATTGAATTTGAATAATTTGAATTTTGTAACCTCTGCGGAAGCAATTCCGGTTAACTAACAAACACATGGCACAAATCGCAGAAAGCGGCGGTGGCGACCACGGCAAAGGCAAAGGCAAGAAAAGAGCAAAGAAAGGATCAACGCACGTAGATATGACCCCAATGGTCGACCTCGCGTTCCTTTTATTAACGTTCTTCGTCTTAACCTCTACCTTTAGCAAACCTAAGGTAATGCCACTCGCATACCCCGCTAAACCAAAAGTAAATGACCCAATTCCTCCAAAAGCCAATAATGTTACAACTTTCATTTTAGCTGATGACAAAGTCTACTATTATCGTGGAGAATTCTACCCAAAATCTAGACCTGGCGAAAACGGACCTACAGAGCTTTCTGAAGCAAACTTTGGTTCTGGAGAAAATAGTGTAAGAAAATTGTTAGCTTCTTGGAATGAATACGTTATTAAGAATAAGGCTGAACTTGACAAGAAGCTAGATAAAAAACAAATTGCAGATAGCACCTATGAAAACAGGCTTAATAAGCTGACGGTAGAAAGAGAGGCTGTAAAGGTCTTAATAAAAACCGACGACAAAGCACTCTGCAAAAGTTTTATTGATCTAGTCGACGAACTCAAGATTGCAAGTATTGGTGTAATTGCACCAACAGAATTGTCAGCCGGAGAGAAAGAATTGTTAAAAGCTAAAAACTAAGGTCATGACAGTCATTTATGTTATCGTCGCTCTTATCACAGGCTTCTCCCTCTTCGATTACTACGTCAATCGCAACTGGGAAGCCATCACTTCTGTAAGCCGCAATGAAGCCGTCTTTGCACATCGCAATCGCGAATATGGTGCATATGTACTACGCAGCGGTTACAACAAACGCATGACCCTCATTTTAGGCGGTCTTGTTGCTTTTGCAGCACTCGCATTTGTTGCTTCTATCATTATCAAGAATCTTCCCAAAGAAGAGGTGAAGAAACCAAGAGTAAGTGATAAAAACTTCACTATTGCACCTCCTAAAACTGAGGTTCCACCACCACCACCACCAACAACCCCTCCTCCGCCTCCAATGACCCAAACACAGGCATTCATGGCGCCAGTTGCAGAAGATGATTTTGTGGAAGAACCACTTGTCTCTCAAGCAGAATTGGAAACAGTTACTATTTCGACTGAGACCAATGAAGGGGATATGGATTGGGGCTTACCCACCACAGATGATGGCCCTGCACTTACGGACAACACCCCTGCTATTGAAGCCCCTGTTGATGTCGCTGAGGAAGATGCAGAATTCCCAGGAGGATACGAGAAAATGTTTACATTTATTAACGAAAAGATCAATTATCCTGACGAAGCTATCGAACTTGGTGTCAAAGGGAAAGTTGTTGTCCGCTTTGTTGTCGAAAAAGATGGTCGCATTTCCAACGCAAGTATTGAACGCCCTATCGTTGAGTGTCCTGCTTGTAACAAAGAAGCACTCGCAGTCGTCAATAAGTTTCCACCCTGGATCCCAGCCAAAAACGCTGGCCGTCCAGTCCGTCTTTGGGTTCGTGTACCAATTACCTACGATACTCAATAGTCTAAAACTCTAAATCCCCATCTCGATGGGGATTTTTTTTCCAAAATAACTATGAATTACATTCAACATTTTCTAGGTATTTTAGTTGTAATCCTTTGCTTTAGTTTTGCAATTTTACTTTTCACCACTGACTTAATCGCAATGGAACCTTGGCGCAAGCAAATCATGATTGTAGTTTTCGTGGGTTATGGTAGTTTCAGAGCATATAGAGCATATAAAGGCATAAGGTCTCATCAAAAATAAGCTACATGAAATTTCTCCTCGTATTTTTCATTGGATTGATTACACTCACTTCATGTGACCACAATAACAATCCTTTTGTATATCAAAAAGATGCTCATGGCCGTGGAAAGGCTAAAATTTTAGTAGAACAATCATTTCAGCCATTGTTTGAAACCTCCATCGAAACCTTCATGAGTCAATATCCTAGGGCAAGAATCAATGCAAATTACCTGACTGAAAATGAAATCATTGAAGCATTTTATGCCAATCAATCTAAAACAATTGTCATTACGCGAGATTTCAACGACAAAGAGAAAGCATACCTGAAGAGTAAAAATGTTTCTTACCGCAGTGATAAAATAGCAACAGATGCGGTTGTTATCATCATGCACCCTTCCATGACAGATACCATACTTAGCATTGATCAAATTACAAATTTACTTCGTGGGGATAAAGTCAGTTTGGCCTCTTCAACTCTTCCATCGCAAATTGTTTTTGATCAAAATGGCTCCGCTAATTTCAACTTTATGGTCAATATGCTTCAAATTAAGGAATTAGGAAAAAATATTTCTGCCCTAAATTCCAATCAAGAAGTGATTAAATATGTAAAGACGCATCCAGGCACAATGGGAATAATTGGTTTGAACTGGATTTCTGATCAAGATGACCCAACTTCCATGGCATTTATCGAAGGACTAAAAATCGCCGCTGTGTATGATACTGACCCAGAAACAGCTTGTAAACCATATGCAGGCTTTATATACACGAAAGAATATCCACTCATTCGGGACATTTGGATGATTAACAAAGGACGCCGCTCAGGATTGAATACTGGCTTTGTATTATTTATGAAAAAAGATGACAAAGGTCAGCTCATTATCCAAAAATCAGGGCTTGTACCAGCATTAACTCCTGTGAGACTCGTTTTACAATAATTACAAAATAATAATAGGCACAATTTTTGTATCAAGAAAAAGAAGGCTATTTTTGGCCGGAAATAAAGATAAATAATAAGACATGAAACGCATTTTACTCCTTAGTACACTTTTTATTTCAGGGCTTCATTTTGCTCAGAATATCAAAGTTGCACAGGCAAAGACAGAGAACGAACGTTACCGAGAAGCACTTAACGACTTTAAAAAATTAGTAGCAGCAGACCCGATAAACGGAGAAAACTATTTCTATTACGGAGATTGCTATTTTGAAATGGAAGAACTTGATTCCGCAAAAATGATGTGGCAAAAAGGTTATGAAGTTGACAAACTTCGTGCGCTTCCACTCGTAGGTCAAGGTCGTGTACTTTGGCTTGAAGGCAAAACCACAGAGGCCAAAGCTGAATTTGCTAAGGCTCTCGTAATGACTAAAAGAGACAAGCTTAAAAAAGCTGAAGTCATACGTGGTATAGTAGAAATTTACATTGAGGCTCCCAACAAAAATCTGGACGAAGCGCTTGTTTTAATAGAAGAAGCCATTGTTAAAGACCCTAGCAATGAGGATAACTACTTGCTTAAGGGCGATGCACTTTATGCTCGTAATTCTTCTGATGCGTCTGAAGCATTGAAAGCCTACAACCAAGTTTTAGTTCTCAATCCAAAATCTCCACGAGGCATTGTGCGCAAAGCTCTTATCTACCAACGTGCAAGAAACGAAGCTGAAGCAAACAAAATGTATAATGAGGCGAAAACCATTGACCCTACTTATGCACCAGCTTATCGCTTGAACGCAGAGCTTTTCATGATGTTTGGTAAGAATGATTTAGCAATTCAAAACTGGGAAAAATACCTTGAACTTAATAATAACATTGAGTCACGATACCGCTACGTGAATGCACTCTATGGTGCTTCACAGTGGTGTTTTATGTTGCCGCAGCTAGATTACTTAGTGGCGAACAACATGAATAACTTCTTTATTCAGCGCTTTTATGCTTTTGCATATGCAAATTGCGAGTCAGACAGCCTGAACCTTGATAAAGCACTAGCAGCTAGTGATCGCTTTTTTACAATGGTGCCGAAGGAAAAAATTAATTACCAAGATTACAAACTAAGAGGTACCATTTATCAAAAGAAAAACCAAGATAGCCTCGCAATTTTGGCATTAGAAGAAGCTGCAAGTGTCAATGAAACTGCGTACAAAGAAATCTCAAATGAGCTCATCAGAATTTACAATAAAAACAAATTATACGATAAGGTTATTGCTGCTTATGACCTACGACGTGAGAAAAATGAAAAACTCTTAGCGCATGAAGAGTATGATTTGGCTAAAGCTTATTATTTCGGCCGCCAAGACTACAAAACTGCAGACAGCCTTTTTCAAATTGTAATTGACAATGACTCTACATATGTACCATCTCACATTTATCGTGGTCGTTGTAACTATAAAATGGATACCAATAATGAAAATTGGATGGCTTTCCCACACTACCTCAAGGTAACTGAAATGGTTCAAACTGATGACCGTTTGCAGCCATCTAAAAAACCATTTGTACTAGAAGCACTTCGTTATGTTGCTGATTACTATTCAAAATCTAACAACAAAGATCTTGACAAGGCTAAGATGTACTTTGAAGAAATTTTAATTGTTGAGCCCAATGATCCTGTTGCCAAAAGAGTGCTTGGTGTTCAAGATCCTGCTCCAACAACTACGCCTTAAGCAAATACGCTAAGCAAAATTTTACACTATAATCAAACAAAAGGCGAGCCAATGGCTCGCCTTTTGTTTGAACTCATTTTTATCTGCTTGTTATGCCTGCAAACCAAGGTAACGAGCTACATATTTACCAATAATATCGAACTCAAGATTAACTTTAGCTCCTAGCTCTAATTGCTGAAAATTCGTATGCTCATAGGTATAAGGAATAATACAAACAGAAAAGCTACCTCTTTTGGAATCTACTACGGTAAGACTAGTGCCATTTACCGTAATCGAACCTTTTTCTACAGTAACAAAAGAATCAGGGTGTTCAAAGCTAAAGCGCCATGAACCATTTTCATCAATGACTTCTGTGCAGATTCCAACGCAATCTACGTGGCCCTGTACCATATGGCCATCGAGCCTTCCACCTAACTGCATACAGCGCTCTATATTCACTTTGGTTCCAAGTTTCCAAGAACCTAAATTTGTTTTAAGAAGGGTTTCATGAATAGCCGTTACAACGTGTTGCGCTTGGTTTTGAGCAACAACAGTTAGGCAACAACCATTGTGTGCAACACTTTGATCAATTTTAAAACTTGCAGATAAGTCCGATGCAATGGTAAAATGAATATTACCTGCTTCTTTTTCTATGGCGACTACCTCGCCTACTTCCTCAATAATTCCTGTAAACATGATACAAACTTACGCAAACTATACGCTTGTACACACATCTTGGAGCATGAGTTGAAGTGTGGTGCGGTTCATATAAGTATTTGGACTGATTTGAAATACAATATCAATGTAAACGCCAACGGCTAGTTCCTTTTCAAAGTTGGCCAATTGAAAACCAATAGCGTCTATTGGCACATGTGATCCTTCTTGAATAAGTTTCAATTTTAGGTGTGCTCCTTTAAGTACCTTGAATGCTAAAACCAAACAACGCTTAGCTAAAAAA
>JAURNL010000088.1 GCA_030830205.1 Crocinitomicaceae bacterium
ATGCTGAGGCAATACCGGCTACCATTGGCTGAATGGCTGGACACACAAGACCTGCATCTTGGGCTAAGATACTAAAAGTGACTTGATATTCGTTGGTTGGAATAATAGTGCCATTGGCATCTAAAAGCTTGGCGCGAACAAAAATGAGGTCAGCTTTTTGAGCATCTATACCCTCATGAAGGGTATCCAATTCTAAGATAAGTTGAGCCGGTTTACCTGGCGTTTGAACTTGGTGCGATGTTACGTTAATCTGCCGATTCAAGCCTTTTGCAAGGAGCTTACCAGATTCAAAAGCTGGGATCTCAAATTGAAAAGGTGGGTGCAGTAAATAGTCCGAGGCCTGATCTGTGACTGCTGTTTTTTTAAGTATGCTTTTATTGTTTAATAACAACTCAACCTGTTCACAATTTGAATAGACCGTAACTGTTGTGCTCGAATTGGTGTCCCAGCGCGAGGCAATCGAAACAAAAGGTTTGGCGGCACTTTCAAGACCTTGACTTTTGTAAAAGTCAGCTGCGTATTTCGGTAAACGGCATATGTCATAAATTCCTGATGCTTCTATGTCGGGGCTATAGCCGCGGTTATAGTCGAAACAAACCCAATTGGCTTCACCAATAATATTTGCACCCTTTCGGTTGGAATTTGAAGCTTCTTGAAAATTATATGCTTGTTGCAAGAGCGCTTGTTCAGATGCCCCGCGTAAATGCCTTGAGTTTCTTTCGGTTGCTGCCAAATCTGCAAATTGGGTCTGATTGAAGCCTGCATTTTGTGCATAATACTCCCAATCGCCATATTCGGCAATGAACAATGCATTCGCTTTAGGTTTGTATCCCGACCAGTAGGATGGTGCTTTGGAATGTTGACGTGCGGGTATAAAAACATCGTAGCTCGGGTGATCAATCCAACCCGCTGTGAACCCTTTATTGTTGAGTAGCGACTTGGCAAGCTGATTCATCTCGAGTATAAATTGTTCTGGCATTTCTGTTTCATTCAGTGAGTTTTCCCAAAAAATTACACTCGGATGATTTCTGTCTCTATGGATAAGTGCTTCGAGATCATTCTTACATCTTTGTTCAAAAGGTGGTGGCCCAAAAAATTGCCAGCCCGGAATAGCATCCATAATGATGATGCCAAGCTCATTACAGGCCTCATAAAATGCTGGAGCTTGCGGATAGTGTGAAAGCCGGACAAAATTAAAGCCTGCTTCTTTAATTAATAAAGCATCTCGCTTTTGTGCATTATCAGGAACTGCATAACCCACATAAGGAAACTCTTGATGTCTGTTCGTGCCATTCAAAAAAAGTTGGATTCCATTTAAGTAAAAACCGTCAGCCTTCAATTCGGGTTTACGGATTCCAACTTTTAAAACATGTTTTGCAATGGTGTCGTTCGCAACAATAGCATGTATCTTTAATTCATAAAGATTTGGATCAGAGGGCGACCATAACTGAGGAGTTTTCAAGTTCAATTTCCCTATATAAGAAATGACATTTGTAGAATCCGCAATTGATTCACTAGAAAGTGTAAATGTAGCTGCTCCTATTTTTGCCTCAACCTGAATTGGTAATCTGATCCAATCGGGTTCATACTGTAGCTTAAAATCCAGTTGAAGTACCGCAGATGAGGCATTGGCATCTATGGTTTGAAAATAAGGATCTTGTATTTGAATGCCACCTACTTCGGCTAGCCATACATTGCGGTAAATGCCTGCGTGATAATAAAAATCAAGTTCTTTGAGTGGTTTCCCAGGTGGCACAGAGGGGTCTTCTCGGTTGTCCAGAAAAACCTCTAATACATTTGCTGAATCTTTGAGTGCTTCCGTTAAATCAATTTGAAAAGGCAAGTAGCCACCTATGTGTTGCCCTACATTTTTACCGTTGAGCACAATTTTTGCGGTATGCATGGCACCTTCAAATTCAATAAAAAGGCGCTTGCCTTTTGCTAAAGGATAATCAAAGCGCTTTCGGTATATCACCTCACCAGTAAATTGTCCTTTCATCACCAGAGGTTCTAATTTGGGCGAATGCGGTAAGGAAATAACCGAAACAGGATCTGAGGGCTTGAATTGAAATTCCCAATTGTCGTTGAAGAGCAGCTTTTTGAGCTGCCCAAAGCAGCTAGTCATACTTAGCACAAATAGCAAAAAGAAGGAAAATCTCATGTGGCGAAAATGAAAAACTTAATACAAAAAAGCATCGAGGGCAGGTGAGGGGCGGCCATTATCTTGCCAGCAATTGAGTTGGTATCCGCTCCAAGGTTTAGCCCCTTGTGGTTCCCAATAAAAAACACCCAAACATCCATTGTTTGGCACATCTAAGGCAGCGCCGATGGTGGCGATCAGTAGATCTTTCGAATTTTGAACCTGCCAGTAGTCGCCACCTACTTCTACGATCATCAAAGGCTTGTTGTAGCGTGTCACCATGTCTTTTAGGTTGTTACCAAGATCGGCAATTGTAACTGTGTAATCAGTGCCCAACCAATGCGGGTAATATGATGCTCCAATGATGTCGAATTGAGCATTGTTTTGCTGCATGAGATCAAAAAACCAACGGAAACGAGCATTGTCATTACCTTGATCTATGTGAACGATGGTTTGTATACTTGTATCGATATCCTTCACGGCCTGATGTCCTTTATTGATCAGTTGTGCGAGTTGCTGAGGGTTATCTATGTGTCCTTCTGGCCAAAGCAGACCACTTGGAATTTCGTTTCCAATTTGCACCCACTTGGGCATAACACCCGCTTGCTTGAGCAGGTTGAGCGTGTATTGGGTGTGCGCATATACGGAATCTTGAAGCGCGGCGAAAGAAACATTGGCCCAGGTAGCAGGTTTGGTTTGATGCGCGGGGTCTGCCCAAGTGTCTGAATAGTGAAAATCGATCATGACGTCGAGCCCTTTATTTTTTGCCCGTAGTGCCATTTGAGTGGTTTCTTCAGGACTACAATGCCCACTAATTTTATCACTATTTGGATGAACAAATACGCGCAGTCGTAGGGCATTAATCCCTCTTGCGATGAGCAAGTCAAGACAATCAGCAGGGTTGCCATTTTCATCATAAAATACGTAACCTGTTGCCTCCATCTGTGGCAGCCAACTGACATCAGCTCCTTTGAAAAAGCTAGTCTGAGCTGGAGTTACAGGGGGGTTGGGCGTTGATTTTTCATGACATGAAAATAGCGCAAAAGAGAAAAGCAAGGCAAACATGGACATGTGATTCATAGTTTTTGCTCAAAGTTAATGGTCAATGTATTTAATTTCTTTTGACCTTTCCTTAGATAAATATCGCTAAAATTTTCATGATTGGGAGCGTCTGGCTCTGCTTGTTGTTCAAGGCAAATTCCTGAGTACGCATGATAAATGTGCTTGTCTTTTCCTCTCAAATCGGTTTTACCACCTATATAAACTTGAAATACCGGCTGATTGGTAGTAAAAAATAATTGAAAACCGTCAGATGCAATAAGGATGGCTTGATCTTGTTTGTCATTAATCACAAAAGCATGATCTATTTGTGGATATCCATGCACTTCTGAGAGCGTAATTTGCTTCAATTCATCATGAGATATGTCTTTTAAGGTGCCTAATGGTATTTTTTCCGCATTAAGCTTTAAAAAACGATTGGTCTTTATGAAGGTAATGGTATCTAGAATGCTTCCTTGGTGCCCATTAGGGTTGAAATAACTATGCTGAGTAGGATTAGCAACCGTATCATCTATTGCTTTGGTCTCTATTTGAATATCCAATTCATACTCCTTTAAAGTATAGGTCACTGCACAATATAAGATTCCGGGCAAATTGAATCCTATCCCTTCTTGTAACTCAAATGTCACAGAGGGGTGAGGATTTTCGCTCGTTTCTTTGATTGTCCAGTTGTGGTTAGCAAAGCTATTAACTCCGCTGTGTAACAGATGCTGTTCTTCATTGGGTACAAAATCCCAAAAAGCACCTTTCCAAGGTATTGTCGCTCGGTTAATTCTTCCGGCTATAGGGCCAACTATTGCCCCGAAATAAGCACTTTGGTTGCGGTCGAATGCGGTTTTATAGGATTGCCAATCTGGGTATCCCAAAACGACATCTCTTTTTTCAAAACCATTTACCTGTATCTGGAAATGTTGAAGTGTTGCTCCAAAGGTGAGTAATGAAACAGATGCCTGTTGCTGAGATAGTACGACCTGAAAAACAGGTTTGCCGTTTACTTGGCCATTCAAAGGAAAAATCTGTACACAAGGTTCCATGCTAGCGCTGCAACCAATTCTTAAATAAACTATGCCACTTTGGCAAAAATGCACCCATAAGGGGAACTAATATCAATGTAAGCGTTAAGGTTTTCAATAACTGGTGCCAGTCTTTCATCAATGGAAATAAAAGAAAAAAAAGTACATTGATTAATGGATAGATGAAAAGCCATGTAAGTAACATGAGTTTCCATTTTGGAGCTTGTTTTGTTTGCATGATCAAAGATAAGTAGAAAGCGTGAGAAGCGTATGTTGGATAGCAAACTGTAACCTAAGTTACAATAATATACAATTAATTAATTAATTTTAGTCTCAACATAAACTAAAATTATCATACTATAACCTATGAAAAATTCGTATCAAATTGTTGTTATCGGCGGGGGTAATGCTGGCCTGTCTGTTGCCTCACAATTGTTAATCAAGGACAAGTCTTTATCTATTGCCATAGTTGATCCGGCAGAAAAACATTATTATCAGCCAGCCTGGACACTTGTGGGTGGAGGTACTTTTGATATTTCTAAAACCGTTCGCTCTGAAAAAGAAGTCATACCAAAAGGTGCTACATGGATTCAAAAAGGAGTAGCTAGTTTTCAGCCAGAAAGTAACCAAATTACTTTACAAGACGGCTCTCAGCTTAGCTATGAAGCACTGGTCGTTGCGCCTGGTATTCAATTGAATTGGGATGAAGTAAAAGGATTGAAAGAGAATCTAGGAAAGAACGGTGTTTGTTCAAATTATAGTTTTGAAACAGCTCCATATACTTTCGAAACCATGAAAAATCTAAAGGGTGGCAAAGCGATTTTTCACAATCCGCATACACCTGTCAAATGTGGTGGAGCTCCGCACAAAATCATGTACCTCGCCGCTGATTACTTTAGAAAAAATGGAAAGCTTAAAGATATCCAAATTGAATACTGGAGTGGTGGTGGACGCCTCTTTGCAGTTGAAAAATATGAAAAGACCTTACTTAATGTTTGCAATCGTGCCAATATCGGATTGAACTTCATGCAAAAACTCGTTGAAATTGACGGCGAGAATAAGCGCGCTAAATTCATTGGTTTTGGCGAGGCCAATAAAGATGTGGAGACATGGGTAGATTTCGATATGATTCATGTTACGCCACCTCAGTCAGCGCCAAACTTCATCAAAGAAAGTCCGCTGGCAAATGCGGGAGGCTGGGTAGATGTTGACAAACACACGCTTCAACACGTCCGTCATTCCAATATCTTCTCATTGGGAGATGCCTCAGGTTTACCGACAAGTAAAACAGGGGCAGCCATTAGAAAGCAAGCGCCAGTTTGTGTAGCTAACGTATTAAGTCAACTTAAAGGTCAAACGCTAAGTGCAAGTTATAATGGCTATACCAGTTGCCCGCTCGTTACAGGTTATGGTAAATTAGTGTTGGCAGAATTTGATTATGACAACAAACCACAAGAAACATTCCCTTTTGACCAGAGCAAGGAAAGATGGAGTATGTTCGTGCTAAAAAAATACCTTCTACCATGGATGTATTGGGCAAAGATCCTTCCTGGAAAAGCGTAACACATTCAATTGATAAAAAAAAGAGGGGCAATAGCCCCTCTTTTTTTTATCCCAACGCTGCTTTGAGATCGGCTATAAGATCTTGTGGATCTTCGACCCCAATGCTCAGACGCACAAGTTTTTCGGTAATATTCATATTTAATTTGTCTGCAGAAGGAATATCTACATGTGTCATAGTGGCAGGGTGCTCAGCAAGACTCTCAGTAGAACCCAAACTCACGGCTAGCTTAAAAAGCTGGAGTTGATTTAAAAAAGAAAATGCCGTCTTTTCATCACCTCTGATATCAAAACTAATCATAGCTCCCGGCCCTAAGCATTGTTGGCGGTAAATCTCTTGAGTACGGGGATTTAGATTTTCTGAAATACCTAAGAAATAAACCTTTTCTACTTTTGGATGAGCTTGCAAGAATGTAGCAACTAATTGCGCATTGGCTTGTTGGCGCTCCATTCGTATTTGAAGTGTTTCTAAAGAGCGCAATAGCATCCAGGCAGTATGTGGGGAAATCATATTCCCTAGAAAAGTCCTTAAGGTTTTTACTCTGGAAATAACTTCTGCCGTACCCATTACTGCACCAGCAATTAGATCGGAATGACCACCTAAATATTTGGTAGCAGAATACAACGCAATATCAGCCCCCAGCGCTAAGGGCTTTTGCCAAAGTGGCCCTAAGTAGGTGTTGTCTACGGCGACAAAAACTTTTTGTTTATTGAGTTGAGTATATCTTTCACCTAATTTCACCATTTCTTTGATCGAAAACAGATCGTTGGTCGGATTGGCAGGTGTCTCGACGTAAATCAGGGCTAATTCATGAGATTTACCGCTCTCCTCCAGTCGCTTTTCAATGATTTCAAGTGAATCATGCACGCCAAATTCAATTGCGGAAACCCCAAATTTTGGCAAAACATGATGGATAAAGTGGTGGGTCCCTCCATAGACTGGAGCAGAATATAATAACAGGGCTCCAGGTTTTAAAAATTCTAATAAAACCGTTGAAATGGCACTCATGCCTGATTCAAAAACAGCAGAACCAGCTGCTGCATCCCATAAGGTAAGGCGATCTTCTAATATTTCTAAGTTCGGATTGTTAATGCGGCTGTAGATGAGGCCAAGCTCCTCGTTTGGTCGACTTTCTCGATGACCATAAGCTAATTCAAAAAAATCCTTACCTTCTTCTGCAGTATTAAATACAAAGGTGGAGGTTAAAAAAATAGGACACTTTACCGCCCCTTGACTAAGCGCTGGTTTATAACCATGGCTCATCATTAAACTTTCTGGTTTCATTTGATTGATGTTGATGTGGCGTAAAATTAGTTCTAAATAAAATTTAAAATACAGACTTTACATATAATTCATAAAAATTATAGAATTTCGAGGTATGATCAGATTTCAAATTATTCTCGGAATTCTTGTTTGTGCGTATTCCAGTTCAGCACAAATATTCAACGGTCCTATGATCGGACACCTTACTCATACCGAAGTAAATCTTTGGGTGCAGACCGCAAAGCCTCAAGTAGTTCAATTTGCAATTCGACCCAAAGAGTCCAGTCAAAATTGGGTCTACACCATACCTTTTCAGACAACAAAAAACGATGCGTTTGTATGTAAAAGGACCCTAAACGACTTAGCGCCAGGTCAGTTTTATGAGTACAGGGTTGTTTTAGATAACATCATTCAAGAACCAAGCGGTCCTCAAACATTTCAGACTTCCATACATTGGGCATACCGATCTGCTGCTCCTGATTTTTCCTTTTCCTTAGGCTCCTGTGTTTATGTCAATGAGGATAATTATGATCGAAATGGTGCAGCATATGGTGGCAATTACCAAATTTTTCAACAAATAGCTCATCAAGAGCCTCACTTTATGTTGTGGCTCGGGGATAACGTCTATTTAAGAGAGCCTGATTGGACATCGCGCAGTGGCATGATTCACAGATACACCCATTCAAGACACCTTTCTGAGCTCACTGAACTTTTGGCAAACACACCTCAATATGCCATTTGGGACGATCATGATTTTGGGCCAAACAATTCGGACCGAAGTTTTATCAATAAATCATTAAGTAAGGATGTATTTGAATTATTTTGGGCTAATCCGAATCATGACTTTCCG
>JAURNL010000089.1 GCA_030830205.1 Crocinitomicaceae bacterium
AACTTTTAGCAGTAGGGTTATTCTTTCGTTACAAGGAGCAGCTTTATTTCATGAAAGGTACACTTAACGAACAAGGCAAGCGTCAAAGCGCATTGGTTTTTTTAATAGATGCTGTACTAGCTCAATTTGCAATTGAGTGTAAGACCTTAGATTTCGTTGGTTCAAACCAAGAAAGTATCGCCGCATTTTATAAGAAATTCGGTGCTACAGATCATTATTATCACATAGTAAAAGGTCGAATCCCTATGGTTTAGTTCCTGGATTTCCTCTTACTTATATAAAAGCTCATCTATAAATAACCATGTTGGATTACCTGCTCCTAGATGCCACTCGGGAAGTTTGCCAGGATTACTAACAGTGTATTTTAAATAACTGTATTTTAGTTTTTTATCACTATTCACTTCAAGTAATACTTGATTTTTCATTGGATTTTTATCTGTGGACATCGCTTGTGGAAGGGTCCGCTGTGCAATTGGGTAAAAATTGATTCCATCCGTACTACCTTCTACCTTGATTGCACTTGGTGCAAATATCCAGGATTTATGATCTTGGATGAACGAACAGCCAACTTCCGTAAAAGCTTTTGGGGTCTCAAAGCGGATGACGGCAACGACGTCTTGATTATAAAAACCTTGGTAATCTCCAGTTCTAAATTCATTACCACCGAGCAAACCATCAATGAGTGCATCTTTGCCAGATGCCGCATATTGGTTTGAATAGTTGCACATAAGTTCGAGCTGAATGTTTGGGTCTTTTTTAATAAAATAGGAGCTTACAATTGGGCTTGAATTGACTTTACTTCGCTTAGTTCCTGCTTTATCTGTATACACTCCTTTGATGGAAATAGAACAATTAGATTTGATGTAGAAAGGTTGGTCATATACTTGCCATTTTTGATCATCTAGTTGAAAATAAAGATTTAAGCTTTCTTCGGATGCTATTCTGGGCAGATCCACAACAGCTATTTCTATTCGCAGGGAATCTTCAAAAACACGTTCTTCTGTTTGGATAAATGGTACTGGAACAAAGTTTGAAGGAACCTTTTTTAGAATGGGTGCTTGTGCAGTGGTTCTCATTATAGGCTCGGGTCCCATCTCATAAGAAAGTAAACCTCCTTGCATGAGTTGCTCATGATTGATTTCCATTTTTTCAAGAAGCTTTCCATTCCAGTAAACTTGCTGTAGGTACTTGTTAGCTTCTGATTGCCCGTGGCAGTTGATAGTGATACGATTGCCATTTTCTAAATGAATGGTTGCGTTGTCTACAATTGGACGCCCAATTTGATAAATAGGATTTCCTGGTGCAATAGGGTAGAGTCCAAGAGAACTCCAAACAAACCATGCGCTCATCTGACCGCAGTCTTCATTTCCCGAGAGTCCATCTGGAGTATTATGGTACATTTCTTTTAGGATGCGATCAATGTAGAGCTGTGTTTTGTAGGATGCATTTGTATAATTATATAAATAGGCCATGTGATGAGAGGGTTCATTGCCATGAGCATACTGTCCTATAAGACCTGTGATGTCGGCTTGCTCACGACCACTTAACTTCATTTCGGTCGTAAATAGTCTATCAAGCCACACTTCCAAAGAGTCGGGTCCGCCTAGTAATTTACTGAGTAATCCAATGTGTTGAGGAGCATACATGGAATATTGCCAAGCATTTGCCTCTGTATAGTTGAAATTTACCTCTGAGGGATCAAAAGGACCATACCATTGTGCGCCGCGGCGAGCACGCATGAATTTACTGTTGGGATCGTATAGATTGACAAAGTTGTAACTGCGTAGTTCGAATTCCTTGGCTACATCATGAGCGCCAAGGGCATTAGCCATTGCGGCGATACAGAAATCATCATAGGCGTATTCCAATGTTCTAGACACCGATTCAGGTTCATCTGAAGCACTAATAAAACCATTAGCGGCAAAAGCCGGTTTCCCAAATTCATTCATTTTGGCTGTTGCCACCATTGCTTTGAGGGCCTTATTCGCATCAAAATCACGAATCCCCTTAAGGTAGGCATCCGCAATAACGCTTACGCTATGATATCCAATCATACATTCTGTTTCGCAAGCGGCCAATTCCCAAACAGGAAGGTCGCCCCCTTGCTCATATTGTCTCAGAAAAGTTCGGATATAAGCTGAGCTTCTCTCT
The DNA here is from genome assembly GCA_030830205.1 of Crocinitomicaceae bacterium. Classification (GTDB taxonomy): domain Bacteria; phylum Bacteroidota; class Bacteroidia; order Flavobacteriales_D; family Crocinitomicaceae; genus UBA952. Next base: position 2,152 of record JAURNL010000089.1, read on the forward strand.
TGGTCAATGAGTGTAAATAGTGGGTGATTTGCACGGTAAGTATCCCATAAGGAAAAAACGGTATATTGTTTATCACTGAGCACGTCTAACTGATGTATTTTTTGATCTCTACCTCGATAGCGTCCATCAACGTCGCTGATCAAGTTGGGAGCTACCATGCTGTGGTATAACGCAGTATAAAAAATAGTTTTCGTTTCGGGGTCGGCATCTAAACTGATTTTATGGAATTCGTGGTTCCATTTTTGAAGGTTTTCATTATAAACTTTTGGAAGTGAAAAATGTGGTATTTCTGCACTGAGGTTCATTTGAGCCCCTTCGATATCTACATGCGACATGCCCACCTTGATCAATAAGTCTTTGGTATTGATTGGGAATTCAAGTAGGAGCTTCATTTGACCATTTTGATCCCTTAATTCATGTTTAATATAAGGGATTGACGTAGTCAGGTGAAAGTAAAAGTGTTGTTCATTAGCCCATGCCTCCGAGCTGCGCATACCGCAGATATTTTGTTTGTCTATGATTTGAAAAGACCCTTTGATCAGTTTGTCTCGGTAATTGAGATCGAGTAAGATAAATTTGCGCTCATTGGCATTCATAAACGTATATTGATGTATACCTGCTCTTTCAGTACATGACAAATTGACCCGGATGTTTTCATCCTCGAGCAATACCTCATAAAAGCCTAGGCGTGCTGCTTCATTTTGATGACTGAATCGCGCACCATAGCCATCCGGATCTTCAAATTTGCCTTGCCATTTGGCTTCGCCACTTTGTGGTACAACCAATAAATCTCCGTAATCAGGAACGCCTGTTCCACTGAGGTGTGTGTGGCTGAAGCCATATATGATGGAGTCAGTATAATGATAGCCGCCGCAGCCATCCCAGCCATCGTAGCGTGTATCAGGGCTGAGTTGCATCATGCCAAAAGGTGCGCAAACTCCAGGGAAGGTATGGCCGTGACCACCGGTGCCAATTAAGGGGTCGACGAGCATGATTGGAGGTAAATCTGTTTTTTTGCTTGTACCTTGGTTGTTAAAAACTGCTGTTCCAAATCTTTGCTGAGCTTTGTCACTTGCTTTTTGTAAGGCAGGAATCTGTGCAAGGCTTTGTAAAGAAAGCAAGAGGGTAATGATGAAGCTATGTAATTTGATCATGAATGGAATTTTCGTTTGTTTAGCGCGCCGAATCTGCGATTACCTTTACCAAAGTAGTCCCAGATAATCAAGCCGTGGTAGCGCATTGGAGTAAATTCGAACTTGGGTCTTTTTTTGTAGAAGGTGCTGAACTGACTGTACAGTGCCATATGTGCTAAGAATACCTGCCAAGTGAGAATTGGTTTACCCTTAACTAAAAACTGTAGAGCAGCAAGCCCGTCGAGTGCCATTCTTAAAAATAACAAAGGGAATAAAAAGCGACGTTGGTTCTTAACGATCATCCAGAGGCTATTTCTGAAATTTAAGAAGACTTTTCGAGGGCTTTCGTAGCCTAGTGTGCCACCACCTAAGTGATAAACTTTAGAGGCTGGTAGACAGTATAATTTTCTGCCTTTATTGGAGAGTCTCAAACATAAGTCAATTTCTTCCATGTGGGCAAAGAAGTCGGAATCAAAACCGCCTGCGTCGTGAAAATCATTGCTACGAATGAGCAAAGCAGCACCCGAAACCCAAGATACTTCTTGTGGGCTGTCATATTGTTGCTCATCGACTTCTGTCGTATCAAAAAGTCGGCCACGGCAAAAGGGGAAGTAAAAGGTGTCTAGGTAGCCGCCCGCTGCACCGGCATGTTCAAATTTATTGGGGTTTTGATCTGCAAGTATTTTGGGGCCTACGGCCGCAACTTCAGGATTTTTAGCTAAAAAATCAAGAAGAGGATCCGCCCAATTTTTAGTCAACCTCACATCGCTATTGAGGATAAAATAGTGTTCGTATTTATCTTTTATTTGCGTTAGTGCTTGGTTGTAGCCTCCAGCAAATCCAAAGTTTTGTTGGAGCTCGATCAGCTGAACCTGTGGGTAATTTGCCTGTAAAAAAGCGATGGAGTCATCTGAACTTGCATTATCGGCGATTATAATTTCCCAATTTGGACTATTTTCAACAACACTTGGTAAATAGGTCTGCAAGTGATGCTTACCGTTGAAGTTGAGAATGACAATGGCGTTTGGCATTGACTTTAGTATTGGCGATAGAAATCATTAGAATTACCACCAAAATGCTTGACATTCATCATGTTTGGATCGTCTACAGTTCCGTTAACAGTGTTGCGCCTTGCTAAAATTTGTTGCCAAGCTGGATTGCGCAATTCACCAACCATATCAGAATGGAGCAAGCGGTGATTGTTGGTTACTAAATCAGGGTTATAAAAAACAAATCGACGGTTACTGTAGATTCCTATTTTATCATAGGTCCAGATTTCATATGGATATTCGCTCGGAGATGATTCCTTAACAACAACTGAATTTGGTTGCCCATACTTTAAATAAACGCGTCCGCGGTCGGTTTCAAAGCCTTCCATATAGTTGTTTGCGAAGTGCTTTTCAACGGATTGAACTTGGCTACGGTATTGGATCCAATCTTCATATGCTTTGGAACCCGAAGTCTGATACCAAAACGCCTGTAGGTGCTGGCGCATTTGCGATGTGTCATTTTGCTTGAGAATTTCTATAAGAGATCGGATTTCGCCAGGTTTAGCGATAGGAATCAGGCTTTCTAGGAAGTAGGCAATGCTATCTTGGTGTATGGAGGCTTGAAATGCGGGGTCTATCACCATGGAGGAGATATCAAAAGCAATTTCGATATCGTTGAAGCGTTCAAAATCAAAATTTTGACTGGTAACTTGGCCGGTCTGCAAATCTTTGGCCGTCCACTGGATTTGGTATGTTCCAGTTACGAGGTCTGTAATGTCAAGTTGTTGGAGTAAAGCTAATACTTCAGCTGCTTGTAGTGTATCGGAGTAGGAAAGGCCAACATAAGTTTGCCCGCTTTGTGCGTTGATTACTTTACGTTCTAGTTGAACTGAACCTTTAGCCCCGTAGATCTCCAGATAATAGGGTAAGTTGTTCATGTCTTTGTGGAAGTAATTGCGCAATAAAGGAATAATATAGTAGTCCGATTTGGTAAATCTTGATTGTTCTTGGCTAATAAAAGCAAGGTCAACTAATTCTAGGGAAGAAAAACGGAGTTGAGTGGGTGTATCAATCATCTCGATAGGCATAGTGCCTGAAATTTGACTGTTAGAACGGTTCGCATCTTCTAAGTTTATAGAAAGCGTGTAATTTCCTTTTGGAAGTGGTACGCGAATGATTTCCAAAAAATTGTTTTGTGTAGAGTCTGTGGAAATAGGTGAGTCTAGCACGTAAAAGTCCTTAAAGGAGATCTGACCTGAGGAGTCGGCAATGGCGCAATCGACAATTACAGTAGCTTTTGTACCTCCTTGGCAAGGAATAAATTGCGTTGTGTATCCAACAAATTCAATATATACTTCTAAATACGGCCCAATTTCCGGAGCATAGAATTGTTTGGTATCAAGATAGGCTTTGATTTTGGTTTGGGCTTTAACACCTGAAGTGAAAGCAAAAAAGAGCAATATCAAAAGTAGGGAAAGCTTTTTCATCGCCTAAATTTACAAAAAGCCGCTTAATCTTCGATATGGAGTCTGATTTTCTGACTAAGCTGACGGTTGTAGGTTTCAAGTAGGTATTTGAAATAATTGTCAGTGCATTTGGAGATGCATTTGGTATAATGCTTAATACGATGTTCGATGTGGTCTTGAAGAAGTTTTTGTAAATCAAGAGCGTGATCTAAATTATGAGCAGAAGAGGCAATCGCTTCAAAATGGTTATATATTGAAGCATCTATCGCTTCTTTGCCTTTTCCACCTCGGTCAATTGCTGCTAGGTAGCATTCTTTGATCGAGAATTCCTCTAAAATGTGTGTTTTTATCAATTGATCAAAGCCCTTCGGATATTCATATTCCACCTCAAACTCCATGTCTTCGAGTTCAGAAATACGCGACTCCAAAAAGCGATCTGGAAAGCGAAAAGCATCTTGCCAATTGATGTAATCTTGCCAATATCCAAAACGACGTACATTGTTACCTAAATCAATGATTTTAAAATTCGATTTATTGGGGATACGTCGCGATCCACGTCCAATCATTTGGTGATATAGCGTCAATGAACGAGTTGCTCTATTGATGATGATGGTCTGAACAGTGGGTTCATCGAATCCCGTTGTGAGGATACCCACAGAGGTTAGGATAGCGTCAGGGGTTTCTTTGAACCATTTGATGACATCTTTTCTATCCTTGTCTGAAAAAGTAGAATCAAGGTGGCGAATGTTGTATTTGAGTTTTTTGAACGATTCTTCAACCCGACGAGAGGTTTCAATTCCCGCATTAAAAATCAGTGTTTTTTCTCCAATCGCCACTTCTTCATACGCAAAAATGAGTTTTTCTTGCATGAAGTAATTGGAATAAAGCAAATCGGACGAACTAACGGTAAAATCTCCATTTGAACCTATCTTAAGACCATGCAGATTGACATCATAGGAATAAGTTTCGGCATCGGAAAGGTAGCCGTCTGATATCAAGTTGGAGATGGATTCACCAACGAGCAATTTGTTGTAGTGGTCTTTGAGAGGAAGGTTGCGATTACTGCTGAGTGGGGTAGCGGTGACACCCAAGATATTGGCTTCTTCGTAAAACTGAAATATTTTTCGAAAACTATTGTAGTGTGCTTCATCAACTATGACCAGCCCTACGTTTTCAATGAACTGATCATTTTCGTTAAGGCGGTTATTAAGTGTTTCTACCATTGCAATAAAGCAGGTGTATTCCGCTTGATCTTCTAAAGTCTTTACTTCTGAATTGATGACTTTGTTGGGAACCTGTATGGCAGATAGTTGACGGGAAGTCTGAATGGAAAGTTCGATACGGTGGGTGAGGATCAGGACGTTTTTTCCTGATTCTTCGATATAGCGTTTAGCAATTGCAGAAAAAATAACTGTTTTTCCACCGCCTGTAGGAAGTTGATAAAGTAGGTTGAAATTACTGCCGTTTTTTTTGAGTTCATCAAGGACCTGATTGACTGTCTTTTCTTGAAAAGGATATAGTTTTTTGGCTTCGTATAAGTCGAGATCTAGCATCGTAAAAAAAGGAATTTTGCAAAAATACGTCCTTTTCCCTGATCTTGCTAATGATTTGAGTTATTTGCTGAAATGTTGGAGTAAAATTCCAGCAGCAACTGCTACATTCAATGATTCAGCTGCACCTTTTTGTGGAATTCCGATGCGGTTTTGAAGCAAGTTGCTCAGTTCTGTACTAATGCCATGGCCTTCGTGACCTAAAACTAAAAATTGCATTTGTTCGGGGTCAATTTGCTCAAAATCAACCCCATCCATATAAGCCCCATAAGTTTGAGTAGCATATTTTTTGATCATTGGGGCCAATTCTTGGTAGTGAATTTGAATGCGAAATGCAGAAGACATGGACGCATGGATAACTTTTGGACTCAAATAGTCAGCTGTGCCAGGTGCACAAAAAATATGTTGAATACCAAACCAATCTGCCGTACGTATAATGGTACCAAGATTACCAGGATCTTGAATTTGATCCAATAAGAGAGCTTTTTGTCCTGCTTTCCA
>JAURNL010000090.1 GCA_030830205.1 Crocinitomicaceae bacterium
ACAGCTGGAAGCCCGAGTATCAAACTTTTTGCCCATCAGCAACTCGGTGTTTGTTATCCTTACCAAAGCATCTCCAAAGGTCGAGATTTGCTTGCTTCTGATATTCCATTCATGATTGAAGGAAAAACGGATATTGTTCAACAACGCATCAAGTTGTTTTTAGACCAATTAGGTGCACAGTACCAATTTTGTGGTTCTGCACAGCGTGCTCAATACCATTTAGCGGGAGTTTTCGTCAATAATTTTGGTAATCTATTATTACTTGAAGCTAGTAAAATACTCAACGAAGCAAAACTAGACTTTTCCCCTGTCTACCCGCTTCTCAACGAGACCATTGCAAAAGCTATTTTACTTGGGCCAGAAAAAGCACAAACCGGACCAGCATTACGCCATGATCAAAATACCCTAGACAGACATCGAGCAACACTTAATGCTGAACAACTAGTAGTTTATGATTGCCTAACCAAGAGAATTCAAGATTTATTTGAAAATGCTTAGCTACAAACAAAGACTTAATGACATCACTACCTTTATTTTTGATGTCGATGGCGTATTTACGGATGGTAAAGTTTACCTCATCAACGATGAAATTGTTCGCGCACTGAATTCCAAAGATGGGTATGCTGTTCAATATGCTGTAAAAATGGGATATAAAATTTTTTGTATCACAGGAGGCTCTTCACCAGAAGTAAAAAAGAGATTGATCGGTTTGGGTGTTCATGACGTCTATCTCGGTGCGCATCATAAACTTGAACGCTACGAACAAATCAAGTCTGACTATGCTCTCCAAGATCATGAAATCGCCTACATGGGAGATGATATTCCAGATATTCCAGTCTTACGCAAAGCAGGTTTGTCTGCATGTCCTCAAGATGCAGTGAGTGATGTTAAAGCAAATGTACACTACCAAAGCCCATTTTTAGGTGGTAAAACTTGTGTTCGAGATCTGATTGAACAAACACTTCGCTGCCAAAATAAGTGGCTCAGTGACCTTGCATACGAGTGGTGATCCAGTAATTTTTGAGTTCCGAAGCCAAAGTTAATTGATTGATTGAGCGTCGCAGGTTATGTTGCTCATCTTCGACTTTATAATAGATGTCCCCTTCTAAAAAATCAGTTAAAAAGCGTAAAGCTTGAATTAAAATTACGCCCTTACTGGCCACATATAGTTTGTCTGGATCGACTTTAAACGTCTTGATCAACACCTCAAAAATTTCAGATTTAAATACGGATTGTGCATCGTTTTCATCCTCACTATTGCTACAAAAGGACCTAATCATGTCGCCGAAATCATAAAAAACTGTTCCCAATTGGATCGTGTCCCAGTCTATTAGTGCTCGTACTTCTTTGCCATTCGGATGAAATAAAAAGTTCCCGAGTTTGGGATCTGCATGGATAAGAACCTGTGGGCTATTTTCTGCTAATTTTTGCCAACTGAGCAGGGAGCTCCATTCATTTTCTAGGAGCTCAATGGCTATTTTCGCAACAAACCGACGTGATGAAGTTGCCGTATTTTTGGCAGTTAGATAAGACTGAATCCTATAATCAACATCTAAAAATTGATCTATTGGCGCTTGCCAGTTTGAAAATATTTGATTTTGACAAGCCTCATGAAATTCCATCAACGCCATAGCTGCTAGCTGCGCAAGTTGTACGTTTGGTACAGAGAATGCAATGCTTGGTGTAATGGCCTTCATCATGCGAAAGGTGCCATGTACTGATTCGAGTATCCATTTTCCATTTTTCTTGGGCACAAACTCTAACGGCACCAAATGAGGCAAGCTCAGGTTTTGCGTTAAAGAAATAAGCTGTTTTTGCAGCAGCAGTGGATTTTGGAATACAGTAGTATTTACTTGCTGCAAAATATAATCAGAATGACTGCTACTGACCAACCAGGTTTGATTGATCAAGCCATTATTTATGGGCTTGACTTTTGTAGGCGAAATTCCCCAATTTAATTTGATAAGACTCCTTAAATCCATATAGGGAAATCTAACGGGTAATGCGATGTTTCTAATTCACTTATTCGCTGTTTGGCCAAAACTAAGTCAGCGGCATAGGTAATCCCAAACCAAGCAGCAGGCATGACTGCAACGCTTATTTGTAATTCAGCTGAACCAATCATTTCATTGATTACGCGCGGAAGGTAAACTTCAATAGTTTCATCTTCTTTGTGAAGCTCCAAAAATGCATTCACCTTCACACTTAATTTTTTTAAAAATGATCCTGGCAATAACCATGCATTCATGGATATGAATGTATCAGATGCAAAAATTCGGCCGTCATGGTCTTTAATTTGACCAGATTCTTCTTGTATTTGTAGGACTTCCTCAATAGCACATAACTGCTGATTGTTTATTTGACATAAACCTCTCGCAACTGGACCGTGAGGACTTAAGGTAGGGCCTAACTCATATACCAATGCAGCTGAATGTATGCCTTGCTGAACAAAAGCTGCGGCCCTTTGACAAATACTAGGTCCGTAATAGTCATCGGCATTAAGGACTAAAAAGGGGGCCTCCCACTTGCCATTTAAAAAATGTAAAGCGTGGGCTGTTCCCCAAGGCTTTGTACGTGATTGTTCTTGAACAATGATCTCATATCGGTGGGCTTGTATCCAAGTATCTAATTGCTGAGCAATCATCTTTGACATACCTGGTTTTACAACGACGAAAACCTTTTTAAATCCGGCTTGCATAGCATCATAACAGGCATATTCAAATAAAAATCGTTGCCGCATACCGAAGGGCTGGACTTGTTTAGATCCACCAAAGCGTGAGCCGATTCCCCCCGCTAAAATAACCAATGCAATATCAGTAGTTGGCATCAAATCCAAAAATAGGTTCTCTGGTTTTCCATGCACCATTTGTGAAATCTGGGATATCTTGGGGGGCCCCAAATTTCTCAATTGAGATTTCACTTAACGGTGTAATTGCATACCAAGTTGCTAAATCATAAACATCGATAGGAAAAGGTCTATTTTGTTTGATACACTCTATAAAAGCGTTGTCTACAAAATAATCCATCCCGCCGTGACCTGAACTCTCTGCTGCTGCGGCATTTGCTTTCCATAGCGGATGATCGTATTGTTCCAACCAAGATTTTGTATTATCCCAACGGTGGGAATGCTTCATCGCTTGTTCAAAATAAATATGGCCTTGCTCAGGGTCGCCCCATCCAAAATCTTGCCAAATTCCTTTGGTTCCTTGCACCCTGAATCCCAAATTATAAGGTCTTTGTAAACTAGTATCATGTGTCAAGATAATCGTTTCGCCATTCGCACATTGCAAGTGGGTAGTCACGACATCACCTTGTTTAAAATGGATTTGAGCATTTGGATGAGCAGCGCCACCCTTTGGATGATTCACTACATATTCGTGCAGTCCTCTGGCTTTACTCGAAAACGAGCTTAATCGCAATAGCCGATTTCCTCGATTAAGATCGAGCATTGTAGCGATTGGCCCTAACCCATGGGTTGGATATAATTCTCCATTTCGATTGACATAATGGTTGGTCCGCCAAGCGGCCTCACTGTATCCTTTCTCGCCAAATTCAACTCCTGAATTGTATGCGCTTTTACCGTCATTGAACAATACTCCTCGCAAATCATGTTCATAACCTCCTTGTGCGTGTATAATTTCACCAAATAAACCTTTACGCGTCATGTTCAAGATGGCCATTACATCACGACGGTAACACACATTTTCTAGTGGCATGAGTGGAACATTTGTTTGCTCCGATGTTTTGACATATTCCCAGCAATCAGATAAGCGCATTGCGCCACCGACCTCCATACCGACAATTTTTCCGGCTTTCATGGCGTTAATGCCATGCGCCAAATGCCACTCCCAGGGAGAAGAGACAAAAACTGCATCTATATCTTTTCTCTCCAACAAACGAAGGTAATCATCGGGGCCATTTTGATAAACCGCCGGTTTTGGCCAACCTGCTTTTTCTATAAGTGAGAGGGCATCTGCAATCATGCGCTGATCTGGATCTGCAATTGCAATAATCTCTACATCTGAACGCTTTAGCATTTCCTGAATGTGCGTTTGACCACGAAAACCTGTGGCAATAAAACCCAAACGGACCTTTTTGACCAATGCTGTCTCTCTTAACAATACATAAGAAGGCAGCAAAAGCGTGCCCGCGCCAACCACACCTGTTTTTTCAATAAATGTTCTTCTTTTCAAAGTTATTTTTTTGAAAGATAAAAAAAAGCCGTCTTTTTACAGCGGCTTTATTCAAGATAATTTCTGAATTTATATGTTGATTTGATATTGAAGAACGAACATATTTTTACGACCGAACTGCTGTCCATTAACATTCGAAACATTCAGAATAGGCCTATTTTGCAAATCCAGAGAAAGCTTTGCTCGCTGTCCGTCGAGCAAAAGATTAAATCCAAAATTATAAATACCTACGACTTTTCCCGTGCGTTCAAAATTCGAAATTTGAGAACAAACATATGGTTGAAGTTGGCCACACTGCAACCAATTTTTAGGCAATAAAGCACCCAACTGAGTAAAAACAGTTGTTCCTGTGCCAATAATTGGAAGGTTGTTCCCCGGACCATTTAATACGGTGGGATTATTACTTGAAGTTGAAGGATTCATAGGGCCAACACTTCGCAAATAATTTTTACCATAATCGCTGTATTGTAGGGCTGCATAGGCAGTTATAGCAGTTTGCTTGTCTCGGTTTATTGGCTTATCAAGAAAGAAATCCATTGAAACTAAAAATAAAGAATGAAAAAGTGTATCAGTAGTTAAATACCACATAGCATTTTTCTGATAAACTGCGCCCACACCAAAATTCAAAACATCCTTTTTCCCCAAATAAGTACCCACATTATATGGCGTTTGATTTGACTCTTGGTCTTTAGTCTGCAACATCATATACCCATGTAGCATGATATTTGCAGGTACTGAAGCAAATTCAGCATTTTCATTTATTGGCTTCACGGCAGCCTTTTCGATTGACATTGGCTTTGACGCAATTATTCGGTAATCAAGTCTACCCAATTTGCCTTTCAAATAAATACTGTATTTACGCACAAATTGATCACTCACATCATTAGTAAATTGCTGATATAGCGGAACATCTAAACTTAGTATTGAACCAATACTCGGTGAAGCGTACCTCGACAATCCGTTCCAAGCTGTTAAGCCTGAACCAACGCTAAGTTTTTTCTCCAATATGACGTACTCTGCACATGCGTCATGAAGAAATATACCCTGTTTACGAGTAGAATTGAAAGCCAAATTATTGAGCCCAACTTGGGTATATACGAAAACCCTGGGTGTAATAGTACCATAATATTGCATTCTTGTCCGACGTAATCCGATATCAAATGTCTGATTCTTAGGAGTAGCAAACTCCATTGAACCCGGATTATTATCTGTAAATCGCACCCATGTCTGATTTAGAAAGGTCAGTTTCATCTGCGCCAAGCTCGGATGAATGAAACATCCAATGACGAGAACTATTAGGCTTGTTTTTTTCATCTTTTTTTAGCAGCTGCATGATGTACAGATCCATGTAAATTCTTAAATTCATTGAGTCCAATAAGATGCAATACCCTTCCTTGAATTTTGAATTCATCCTCCAAAAGGTGAAGACTTTCAACAGCACTGTGATCAATAAACGAGCATTTACTTAGATCAATTAACACAGTTTCTTCATGTTCCAACTTAGCAATCCTGTCGAGTAATTTGAGGATATTCGTAAAAACAATTGCTCCGTGCACATGGATCAAATGATATTCTTGACTTAGCTCTATACGAAATACATTTCCAAATCGAACTCCTCGAATCAAGTGTAAAATTATTTTAACCAAGATACCCGTTCCGACGCCGATTAACAAATCGGTAGCTAATGTGCTCACCAAGGTTATAGCAAAAACCAACAACTGATCTACGCCAATTTTTAAGGCCGAACCAAACTCTTTTGGATGGGCTAGTTTCCAACCGACACCAATAAGTAAAGCTGCTAACGCAGATAATGGAATCATCTCACTAAAGGAAACATCAACCAATAAGAATATCAATATAAATAAACCGTGAAAGAAATTTGCCCAACGAGATTTGGCACCATTAGTAACGTTAGCAGAAGAACGTGCCACCTCTGAAATCATTGGCAAACCACCAAATATCCCAGCGAGCATATTTCCTAAACCAACAGCTATCAGATCTTTATTGTAGTTAGATTTTCGTTTTTTTGGATCAAGAATATCCACTGCTTTTACCGTTAATAAAGATTCAAGAGATCCAACTAATGTGAACATAATTACAAATTTGAAAAATGTACCAAATTGATTGAATCCTTCAAAACTCTCATTTACTTGCATGATATCGAGTAAACTTTTGTCAAATGCGAGCAAAGGTTTAAAAGTATCCGTATTATGTATTCCAAATAATTGAACCAGTATAATTGATACCAATATAACCACCAAAGCAGATGGAATTTTCTTTAAAGCAGCAATTTGAATCATTGGCCAAAGAAATACTATAGCCAAAGAAACTAAGCCAATTATAGAAATCTCCCAATGATCAAAAAAATGTAGGCATGTATCGCCAAGCGCGAACATCAGATCAAAAGGTTCAGACAATGGGTTCCCAGCTCCATCAGTTGGCGCTTGTCCTGCCAAAATATGAAACTGCTTACTAATAATTATTATGCCAATTGCCGCTAACATACCATGTACCGCTGACAAAGGAAACAAATCCGTGTATTTACCCCATTTGAGCCACCCCATCATTACCTGCAAAGCCCCAGCAAAAACTATTGCTCCAAGGGCAAGATGCCAACCCATTTCACTGTTTCCATTACCCAATTCGGCAACAGACCCAGCTACAATAACTATCAGGCCTGCTGCCGGACCTTTAATGGTCAATGGCGCACCCATAATAAACGATACAACCACTCCACCAAACATGGCGGTAACAAGTCCATAAATTGGAGGAAAATCACTTGCTTTTGCGATACCCAAACTTAAAGGTAATGCTAAGAGAAATACAAGAAATCCTGAAAGCATATCACTTTTCCAGTGCTGCTTTAATTGATCTAATTCGAGTTTATTTAAAATTGAATTTTTCATTACAATATATTTTATGATGAACGTTTTGCGATTTGATGATAGTTTTTTACGTGTGGACCAAGAAACACACGGGCATAAATTCTCATGGTTGCCAAACCATTGATTACTAGGCTAAAGGCTGTAAAAAATGCCAATCCAACTTGATTCAATTCTATATGTGAGAAAATCAAATCCTCTCCTACAAAAGAAGGGGTAATCGGAAATCCCGATAACGCCAAACAAACTAAAAGGAAAAGAAATCCCTGCTTAGGGTATTCATATATGTGACCATAAAAATCATCCAAACTTATTCTCTCCTTTTTTCGCATTTGTGTAAGCAGAAAATACCCAATCAGCCAGGCGATTACAATTCCACTGAGGTACCAAATATGATGGGCATTATCAAAGTGAGCATTAAAGGATAAAGCAATTGAAATAGAGACATGGTTAAACATGATCAAGGTGAGGCTTTTGCGAACAGAATCTTTTTCGGTAAAAGCTTTTACGGCTATTAAAAAGCCCCAAAATGAAAAAAAGAAAGGAAGTCGTTGCCTAATGACTGGAGCTAATACATGTTCATTATTTCTCAAGACAAGTCCAAGCATTAAAAGGACCGCCATAACCCAAAAAACATAGCGAAAATTGAGCATTTTCCAATTTCTCCCCATCCTTTTTAAAGGATTCCAAAGCGCCTTATAAAGGAAGTTATCTAGATTCCATTCTTTAAGGCTTAACAGATAGTACTTATCTAAAATACGCTGCAACCATGTCTTTTGATGGACTTCGATAAGTGTATCATATTGCTGCTCTCTGATTTTATAACTTACAATTGAGGGAGAAATGAGTAATTGGTATGTCCTCAAAAATGCATTCCCCAAAATATGAAGCAATGCAATATTTTCCCAACCATAGGCAATTTCGATAAAAATGAGTCCTATTTGGGCAATGGAGGCATAAGCAATTTGACTTTTCACTGTTCCTTGTACCCTACTGATGACAGATGCTATAACTGCCGTTAGAAGTCCTGCTATCATAAGGCCCAATTTAAAGACGAACTGATTTTCCCAAAAATGTAAGGTTCTTAGTAATAAAAAAGCGCCTATATGAACCGACATGGAGCCATAAAAAATAGCGCTCGATGGAGTTGGGCCTTCCATTGCACGAGGCAGCCAAGATGAAAAAGGTAATTGAGCAGATTTTGCGGCTGCAGAAATATAAAACAAGAATGCGATGATAAGTCCGATACTTGAATTTTGTGCTAAATGTTGATGCAAGGTGACGGTTTGATTCATTTCTACAAAGGTCACGTTATGGTGCCAAAAATGGTGGAGAAGCCACATTGCTAGTATAATTCCAACGTCACCAATTCGATAGACAGAAAACACCTTTAGCGCATTTTTTACAGGTAACAATCTTTCACGATAGAATGCGATCAGCAGAAACGAAGAGACACCAAGAATTTCCCATCCGATAAATAAAGTCTCCATATTTCCTGAAAAAATGATGATGGAAAAACCAATGTTGAAGAACAAAATCGTATTGAAAAAACGCTTGTAACCCTTTTCACGGTGTAGATAATAACGAGAATAAATGGTGATTAAAAAAGTCAACATAGATCCCATAAACGCATAAGTCAATGTCAATTTATCCACCATAAAATCAATGAAAAACTCATAATTTGAAGCCTTGTAAATTGAAATCTCCTTAAATTGATGTGCATTTAAGTCAGTAAAGAACCATTGGACGCCATAAAAGAGAACCAACATCAGTTGTAAAAAGGCTGTAGTGTAACCTAATATCGAAAGGAGGCCTTCTCTTTTTGAAGAGATCAATAAACTGATTAAAAAACCTAAGATGGGTAAACCTAAATACCCATGAATGAAAACCATTGTTATCATGATGCTCTATTTGAAAGTTTGACAACAGGTAGATTTTCATGGGTCAAAAGAAGCGCTGACAACAAATTGTCATTTTTCTTTTGTGTCGCTTTTTGAGGTTCATACGGAGTAAATTTACCCTCCTTAAAAACATGGAATTTGCGAGTATGTGGATCAAAACTTACTAAAGAAACCCATTCATTGATAAACCATTCCAAAGTGCTTTTATTTTTAGAAATAGCTGCTAAGACGACTTCAGGATTTTGCTCAACAATAACTAGAAGTCTGTAAGGATCATGTATTTCAATCATTTGGCTAGGTAAGCCCGTTCGAAGATCGCCATCTACACCATTCGCAACTCCAATTAAGCCCATAACATTATGAGGTAACTTAGAACCCGCACCTAATTTTTCATTATCCACATGAGAGAAAAAATATTCCAAGTTAATACCTCCACAAACAGGTGCAACAGCGTTTAAGATTCCACTTAATAATTCACCATTTGGATCTATTTCATAGTCATATGAATTCAAGAAAGCCCGGCGATCTAAAAAAACTTGTTTAGAGAATTGCCTGCGACCAACTATACACAAGGCATTAGTTGCATGATTCAACTCCGGTCTTGGTTCAAATAATGAAACTGTTCTCAGCTTTACATTTTTGTGAACTTGTTTGGGGAGATCAGTTGAATCAACCGTTATGAATCTTCTCGAGCGCTCCAGGGCATTTAATTGGCATGCTTTTTCAAAAATGACTCGATTTGCCTCGAATTTATCAACCAGATGGGCCGGTAATAAGTTGAGGTCATAGTAGGTGAATTCATCTCGAGCGGTGTCTTGAAGAACGGGAACAAAATGAGTTTCGTCGGGAATGTAGATGCCTTCCTTTTCCAATAATTCACGAACAGCGATATGATTAGCCATGTAAGCGAATGCCCTAGCGTTTACAGAACCGGGGCGTCCAGAGCAAGCACCACAATCATAACCAGCATAATGTGTGTTATTTGAACTACTGGAGCCGTGAGCAATCATGTAAACCAAGGATGCAAAGTCGGAGGTCATGCCAATACTGCGAAGTAAACTCCCTACAATTTGGACCATTTCTGGTATACTAAAACCGATTTGTAAACCATCATTTGTGAATTGTAGTTGGTGATGCTCAATACTCAAGGTTGAGTCTGGATCCATGTGTTGAGCAGAAGAAACAGCCATTGTATTTAAGGATGGCCAAAGAATACTTAATGCCAATTTTAAGGCTGACCAAAATCCATACGTATGGGTTAAAAGCCAACCAAGAAGTAGCCCGTGAGTTCTTGAATCAAAATGCATTTCCTTATGTTTCTTAAATTTGGTTGAATGCTCTACAATGAGATGAGTAGGTTGCAAAGGGGCAGGACAAATTTTTGTACGCTGCAATGAATTATAAGGTTGAAAGTATGCTTCGATATTAAAATGTCCTGGTGTTCCAAATGAAAGAAAGGTTGGATCCAATTGCTCTATATGACGACGAATAGAACATTCCCGGTCATCAATACAAAAAATCCCCACACTACTCACCACTTTTAAAGTCGGCACTGACTCCTCATTTTGAAGACCTCCTAATACTTGATCATAATAGGTCCACTCATATGCTTCTTGCCAAATTGCTTTGATTCGTTGTGTGAGTGTTGGCTCTAAACTATTTGGAATAAACTTGTAAGTTTGAATTTTTGATTTTCCAGGAGGCAACCAATTTCTATGGTGCTGATCTAACGCATCAATTTCTAGCAAACATTCCAATAACACAAAATCCTTAAATTGAATCTGCCTGTTTAATACAAGTGCTTTTGGGTGATTTGCAATTTGTCGAATCATACCAGAATAACCAGGATGGGCAAATTGTTGATCAAAAAGATAGTTTTCAAACGCATCTTCATTACCTACAATTAAATCAAGTGCGTCTTGAAGTTCAAAAGATTCATCAAGAAGGCAATTTCTTGCCCTGTCCCCGTTAAAAATAGAGCCAACCCCTTCTCGCTCCATTTTCCTTAAGGCAGACAAGAACCCTAATTCTGGATTAGGAAATTGCCATACCGCGATGCCTTGATCTAAAAACGAGTTAACGAGTCTAAATAAAAGCGGATGCACTCTTGCATCAAGATCAAAGCCGAGTATGTTTTTCCATTGAAGCCGATAAGAACCGACCAAAACACTTTGGTTTGGCTCTTGCTTTAAAGCAAACATTTGCGGATATTTAATATCTGTCTGCTGTGCCAAAACCCAATCTAAACTTTGTTTTGATATTGTGCCTTTTTCGAAAAGTTCAAAATAAGAATCAATGGACAAATAGGTCTGGTAACCAAATACCTGTTGTGCTGCGCTCAATCCTTTATGAAAGGGTAAGGATTGAAAAGCATGAAGGGTATTATGATGGATGAAATCTTTTAATGGTGCCTGGCTAGGCAAGTAATTCCCGAGCACATTTAGAATGTCCTCGAGTGACTGATTTTTACTCATAGAATGGATTAATAAAATGGAACAAAACGATTAGTTTGTTCGATTTTTAAATCCTAAATACCTGAAAAAAAATGAAAATGGGGAGGACGTACAACCAGCTCCTAAAGCTGCCTATAACATATCCAGAAAGCCCAAGGTTCGGAGATGGAAACTCAAGATTTTGGATTGAATTAATTCCAAAAAAATGGTCTTGACTGTAGTCGTTTAAACCTTTATCGCTGTCTGTATCTGTTTCTAATTCTTCAAGAAACTCACAAGCAAAAATTTGAAGAGATTTGGATTGGGCTTCTTTGAGTTGAATAAAATCCAAGCCATGTGATCCCTTATTCGCATTGGTTTTAAGACCGGTGGGTACAGTCATTCCAACTGCCAAGTTGCTTAAAAATGCAACGAGCGTAAGTAGAAATAAACTCCTTTTGTACCAATACATGAAACAAATTTAGCTTTTCAAGAACAAAGTCTTGTTAAATAATTCCTAAAAAAAACAACTTTAGCTTATCTTTGCTTGTTATGCAATCAACCATTTCAACAAACACCTCACAAGCCTTCATTGATCTAGAAGATAAGTATGGCGCCCATAACTATCATCCACTTCCAGTTGTATTAGAAAAGGGAGAAGGAGTCTATGTTTGGGATGTAGATGGGAAGCGTTATTTTGACTTTCTATCTGCCTACTCCGCGGTCAACCAAGGGCATGCCCATCCAAAGATAACACAAGCGTTAATTGATCAAGCGCGCACATTGGCCCTCACCTCACGCGCATTTTATAACAACTGCCTTGGCGACTATGAAAAATTTGTAACCAACTATTTTGGTTTTGAAAAAGTTCTGCCCATGAATACGGGAGCTGAAGCAGTAGAAACTGCAATCAAGTTATGTCGTAAGTGGGCTTATGAAAAGAAAGGTATTGCAGAAAACGAGGCCCAAATCATCGTTTGTGAGGGTAACTTCCATGGCCGCACCACCACCATTGTTTCTTTTTCTTCAGATCCTGACTCATATCAAAATTTTGGCCCTTACCCTACTGGCTTTATTTCCATTCCATACAATGACATAGCCGCACTTGAATTAGCTTTAGCACAGCCAAACGTAGCTGGCTTTTTGGTAGAACCTATTCAAGGTGAAGCTGGTGTTTATACCCCTGCAGAGGACTACATGCGTGAAGCTAGGGCGCTCTGTACGGCAAACAACGTCTTATTCATTGCCGATGAGGTTCAAACTGGAATTGCGCGTACGGGTAGTCTGCTTGCTGTTTGCGGAAACTGCAATTGCAAAAACAAATGTGAGCAACAAAGCAATACTTACGCAAGACCTGATATTTTGATTTTAGGCAAAGCGCTTTCTGGTGGAGTTTACCCCGTATCTGCAGTTCTTGCCGATGACCATATCATGATGGTAATTAAGCCTGGGCAGCACGGATCCACTTTTGGAGGCAACCCCATTGCAGCCAAAGTAGCAATTGCTGCGCTCACTGTTATTGATGATGAAAATCTGATACAAAATTCACGTCATCTAGGAAACTTATTCCGCCAAGAAATGCAGCGCATCATTGATCAAAACCCATTATTGCTACAGGTACGCGGTAAAGGATTGCTTAATGCAGTGGTTGTCAATGATAGTCCCGATTCTGATACAGCATGGCGATTGTGCGTAGCACTCAAAGAAAATGGCCTTTTAGCCAAACCTACACATGGCAATATCATCAGATTTGCTCCACCACTTGTCATTACAGAAGATGAGCTAAAGACATGCATGGCTATTATAGAAAAAACAGTTCAACAATTTATTAAATAACGACATCTTGGCAACACCTATTAAATTTGGAACCGATGGCTGGAGAGCTATCATAGCGGCAGACTTTACCGTTGAAAATGTGGCACGCGTAACAGAAGCAAGTGGAATCTGGCTTAAAGAACGCTTTGAAAACCCAACAGTAGTAATCGGTCATGATTGTCGTTTTGCAGGGGAACTTTTCATGGAAACAGCAGCTAAGGTATTATTGGCTCAAGGTATTCAAATCAAAATGGCACGCGGCTTTGTGTCTACTCCAATGATCTCTTTGGCAGCACATCAATTGGGTTGCGAAATCGGAATTATTCTGACTGCGAGCCATAATCCTCCATCTTACAATGGATTCAAGTTAAAAGCCAAGTTTGGTGGACCACTCGAACCAGAGAAAGTCAATGAAGTGGAGGCTTTGATCCCCGATGTCTGTCGTATTCATTTTGAAAACATAGACTTAGATACAGCCTTTCAAACAGGTCAACTTGAAATCATCGATATCGAAAAACGCTATATCGAGCACGTTAAAGCAAATTTTGATTTGCAAGCAATCCGAAATTCTGGGCTAAAACTCATGTATGATGCCATGTATGGTGCAGGGCAACGTGCATTACCTCTTGTTTTACCAGAAGTTGAATTATTGCATTGTGATCCAAACCCATCATTTATGGGTACGGCTCCGGAGCCCATTGCCAAGAATCTACAAGAACTTGCTCAAACCATTCAATCTAAAGGGGATGTTGCTTGTGCTTTGGCTACCGATGGAGATGCAGATCGCATTGGACTTTACAATACACGTGGAGAGTTTGTCGATTCTCACCACATCATTTTGCTCCTTATCCATTACATGGTTAAATACAAGCAAATGACAGGCAAAGTTGTGATTGCCTTCTCTGTTACTCCACGCGTAGAAAAACTTTGCAAACACTACGGCCTTGAACTTGAAGTAACGAAAATTGGCTTCAAGGAGATTGCGAGTATTATGATTAAAGAAGATGTTTTATTAGGTGGTGAAGAATCTGGAGGAATTGCTGTTAAGGGTCATATTCCAGAGCGAGATGGCATTTGGATGGGTTTAATCATTTGGGAATTCATGGCCAAATCAGGGAAGTCCTTAGATGAACTCATTGACGAAGTTTATGCCATTGTTGGTCCTTTCCAATTTGAGCGCAATGATCTTCATATAACAGAAGATCTCAAACAAAAAATTATTGCTAACTGCAAATCTAATGCCTATACTGCTTTTGGCGCTTATCAAGTTAAAGAGGTACAGACGCTTGACGGTTTTAAGTATTTCTTTGATGAGGAACGCTGGGTCATGATTCGACCTTCAGGTACTGAACCCGTCTTGAGAACCTATGCCGAGGCACCTACTTTAGAAGAGGTGCGCGTCATACTCAACGCAACCGCACAAACAATTTGTAATTAACAATTTTGAATTTGACAGATCTGCCCTTCATTTTTTGAAGGGCTTTTTTGTTTAACCTAATGCGACATCAAGAATCATCATGACTAAAAAGCCACCGATAAATCCCAAAACTGCTACATCGGTATATTTATCTCGTTGAGTTTCGGGTATAACCTCTTCAACAACCACAAAAATCATGGCGCCAGCTGCAAACGATAGTGCAAAAGGTAAAATAGGCTCCATATAGATGACCGCCATGGCTCCAATAACACCCGCAATCGGCTCAACAATAGCGGAAAGCTGTCCATACATGAAGCTCTTCATGCGGCTTGCTCCAGCACGTCTTAGCGGCATGGCTACCGCAAACCCTTCAGGAAAATTCTGAATACCAATTCCGATGGCCAAGGCAATTGCACCGGCAATGGAGGCACCTTCCATACCATTTGCTGCCGCTCCAAATAATACCCCCACAGCTAATCCTTCAGGGATATTGTGTAGGGTAATGGCCAGAACTAATAGGGTCGTTTTATGCAATTGAGTTTTGACCCCTTCGGATTCGTTATCATTAAAATTAATATGTAAGTGGGGTAATTTTTTATCTAAAAAA
>JAURNL010000091.1 GCA_030830205.1 Crocinitomicaceae bacterium
TCAGTAAATGGATCTTCCCACTTGTATAAATACAAAGCCATTTCTTCTCCGGTTAATGTGATTCCTGAGGTTGCAGAGGTCGTTGCTGAAAACCAAATCCCATCAGCCTTCATGCGGCTTGCGTTCGGGTTATCAAGAACTTGACAAATAGAGAATGTTTGATTGTTAGTACTCGGACGATAGTAGTTTCCTCCAGAAGGAGTCCCTGTACTGGCATCAGCCTGTGCAAAGCTATACAGAGAGTCGCTAATGGTGAAAGTGGAAGACAATATATTATCCGCATTGTAGTCATCAGCACCACTTAAAAATAAGGTGTATGTCAAAGTGTAGGTTCCATTTGGATAAGAAGCCAATGAAAAGCTTGGTAAACTAAACGCTCCGCCTGGGATAACATCTACTGAGTCTCCAGCGGCAAGATTGATACCGGTTGTAGTATTTTCATATACAGACGCACCACTTGGATTGGTGATTTTTGCGTTTAGCGACATGCCAGTTTGCGCTTGGTTGCCATAGTTGTATACACGTGTACCCAGATCAAAATTAAACTCCGTGCCATCTTGAGCTAGGAGCGCTGGAATGATTCCTTGACGCGGTAATAAGGAAGTAGCTCCCGAAATACCACCATCGTTTGGATATAAACCCGTTTTATTACCAAGGAACATTACTACAGGACCATTGGCCATTTCTGCTATCAAAGCCAAACCATCAGTAAGGTCAAGCATTACAACTGGAATGGTGACGTTTGCACCCATAGCACCTGCACCCATAGCAATTACCTCACCAGGGTTACGATTTACAATAATTACTCCTACGGCCCCGGCATCTTGTGCATTCATTGCCTTAGCTCCAAATTCACAAGTGTTGCGGAAAATCACAGCAATTTTACCCGTTAGATCGTTAATGAGCGGATTACACCCCTCTGCAGAAATTGGATTTCCTTGAGGGTTTAGACCCGTAGAACCGTCGTCAACTACCATTAAGGTATCCTGGACATATGTTCCTGGTATATTAAAATCAGGACATCCCCAACCTCCTCCTGGATCAGCCCAAGTATGATTATAGTTGGCGACAATGCTTTGAGGTGAAATACCTGCAGCAATTACTTGTGCAAAAGTTGTGAAACTCAGCACAACAGCACTAATTGTAAGTATAAGTTTTTTCATAGCTATAACATTTTAAAACGAATTTAGAGAAAATAATAGAATAAAAAAATGGGTGACACAAGTGCCACCCATTTCTCTTTGTTTTTCTTTCTTAGTTTTTCACAACGTTGAATTGAGTAGTTTGGCCATTTTCCATGTTAATATTGAAAATGTATAATCCACTCGTTAAATTCGACATTGAAATTTGATTTTCAGTACCATTGAATTCTAATGATGTTGAAAGAACAACTTTACCTGAAATATCAGTAACAGTAACAATTCCATTTCCTGTTGTGTTCAGTTGGATGCTTACTACATCTGATGTTGGATTAGGGAATGCAATTCCATTGATACCGTTGAGTTCAGTAACGTTAGCATCATTTTCAGAAACTTTAAGGGTCATTGATGGAGTAACGTCGTTACCAAATCCATCAAAATACCAAGTTCCGTCTAGTTTTACAGGTCCGATCGGTTGGTTGTAGATGCCATAGTTCCAAGTCATGTCACCATCTTGTTCAAATCCGAAGTAAATAGGAAGGTCAGTTGCGACACAAGCTAAATAACGCTTGCCATTTTCTAACGCAGCTGGCGTATCAAATTCACCATAAACAGTGAGGTATTCTTCACCATTTCCGAAAGTGTAGTATGAAGAGGCAACTTCAATAAGCGAAGTAAAATCAATCATTGGATCGTTTACGTCAACAAATACATCTGCCCACTCAAATAGAGAAACAACCACTTCTACGTTGTCTAGTGAATCAGCCGCTGTTGCAGAAAAATAAACACCTTCTGCAATTAATCGGCTTGCATTGTCGTTGCGTACGTTTTCACAAACAACAAATTCAGTTTGTGTTGCACTTCCACGATAGTAATTCCAACCCATTGGCATGTTGGTAGAATCCATCTGAGCATAACCCCATTGGTCGTCACTAATGCTGAATGTGGTTGTGTACACATTATCTGAAGTTTCATCATCTCCGCCAGCGATAGCTGCAGTGTAAGTAAGCGTATACGTTCCTACAGGGTAAGAAGCCATGGAGAAATCTGGTAAATTCACATCTGCAGTATCTAAACCAGCAGTTAGAGTCAAGGCAACAGAGTTATTGTAAACTTCTGTACCACTTGGGTCAGTAATAACAGCCGCAAATGTAGCGTTTGCTGGAGCAGCACTACCAAAGTTGAAGACACGTCCACCAAGTGGGATGTTGAATTCAGTTCCGTTTTGAGCAAGGAATGATGGCGTTGTAGCTTGGTATGCTTTGTTTACACCACTTGCATAAAATCCGATATCGTTAGTGTAAAGTCCAGTTTTGTTACCAATAAACATAGTTACTGGCTCATTTTCAGATAGCTGAGCAAGGAAATTACCATCATTGGTGTTGACCATTACTACTGGAATAGTTACTACTCCACCTAGCGCTCCGGCTCCCATTGCGATGGGCGCACCTTGGCTATTTACGATCATTACTGCTACAGCACCTGCTAATTGACAATTGTAAGCTTTTTGGCTAAAATTACAAGCGCCTCGGTATACCACAGCAATTTTTCCCGTCAAGTCGTTAAAAATACCAGTAGTTGTATCTTGACCGATGTTGATGTTACAAGCTAGCGCACTAGAGGTCCAAACAGCAGCAGCATCATCGTATGCAATAGCTAGTGGGGCCTGCACGTATTGTCCGGGAGCTGAAAGAGTTGGGGTAGATCCCCAATCGGCAATAGTAAATTCATAATTCCCCAAAACACTGCTTGGAGAGATACCCGCAACAACTACCTGTGCATAGGTAGCAACGGAAATGAATATTAAAGAAATTGAAAGTAAAAATTGTTTCATGTTAAATTGATTTAAAGTTCAATCAAAAATAAATAATATTTAATATTTCGCAACTGTAAATGAGCATTCAATGAAAAAGGGCACAAATGCGCCCTTTTTCATTGAATATTTAATTTTTTGATGACTCTATTTTAACCAGCTTATGATGTAGTAAAATAATGCAGCTACAATTGCACTTACTGGTATAGTTAAAATCCAAGCCCAAAGTAAATTAATAGTAACGCCCCAACGAACCGCGCTTAAACGCTTCGTTGCTCCAACGCCAATGATCGAACCTGTGATGGTGTGGGTCGTCGATACTGGGATTCCAAACTGAGACACGGTAAACAGGGTAAGTGCCCCTGCGGTTTCGGCACAAACACCTTCCAGCGGTGTGACCTTCGTGATCTTAGTTCCCATTGTTTTAACGATTTTCCAACCTCCCATCAGGGTTCCAATTCCAATCATTAAATAACATCCGAAAGCTACCCAAAATGGCATCGTATCCGAATGAACTTTTGTTTTGATTTTATGTCCTTCTTTTAAATCACCTGTGCCATTTTCTGTATATGAACCAAAGGCACTTGCATATAGATAAGATTGATTTAATGTCTTGTCTAAGAAGATTGTATCATTTGTTTTAGCATCGCAAAGCGCATCGCCAAAGGTGAATATTTCAACTTTGTGCATTTCTTTGTCAATTGCTTCAAAAGAAGGTGCATTTTGCACCTTTGCAATAGCCTTTCCACTTTCACTATAAATGGCTACTCCACTGGTAGCGTCGATTACTTCTTTTTGATCAAGGAAATAAATTTTTCCATCTACCTGTGCTACTTCGGGTTTGTACTTATGTTTTTTACCCGATGAATCTTTGTATTCAATTTGCATGAGCTCAGTGATGCGCAAATTTTTTGGCACTGGTTTGTCTAATTTACCTTCTCTACTCATATTTCCATAAACGAGCAGGGCTGCACATATAATGCCCATTACTTTTTGAGAATCAGCACCGCCATGCCCAAGAGAGAACGCTGCAGAGGAGAGTAGCTGTAGCTTTTTGTGCATATTCGCTTCTTTAACAGCAGAAGGTCTTTTGGCACCGTAGATAATTTCAAACCAGATATAGACTAGAATAAAGATGGAAATCATTCCAATAACGATATACATCATAATTGGTTTCATATCTAAATATTCGATCATGTATTCCATTACAGCGATAGTGAAACCCGAAAGCAAAAGTATCACTAGCATCTTTTTCCAAAAGGAACGAGAAATGGTAACAACAGCTATGAGATAAGCAATGAAGCCACCAATGATTGGCGCAAGAAAGATAAAGAGTACAACCTTTAAAATTTGCGCTGTTTCAATCACACCAAAGCCAGCATGTGCAACAGCTGCTCCGGCAAATCCGCCAATAAGCGTATGTGACGAAGAGGAAGGAATGCCAAGCCACCAAGTTAGAAGATTCCAGAAAGTAGCAGCTAATAATCCCGCTAGGATAACCCAGAGATCAATAGCATTGTTGTCTACAGTCTTAGCTACAGTATTTCCGACGCTCATGTCGAAAACCCAAAAGGCAATGACATTAAACATGGCAGCCCAAAGTACTGCTTGAAAAGGAGTAAGCACCTTGGTCGATACAACCGTTGCGATTGAGTTGGCCGCATCATGAAAACCATTGACCAAGTCAAAAAGCAGCGCAATTCCAATAACAATAATTAATAAAGTAAACATTTGTTTGTCTTTAAAAGATGGAGCCAATAATTAGGCGTATTTGACTACGATTGATTCAATAACGTTTCCAGCATCTTCACACTTGTCGGTAGCCGTTTCCATTACCATGTATAATTCGCGACGCTTGATTAATTCTTTTGCGTCTACATCTGAATTAAATAATTGCTCAATACTCATGTCAAAAATATTATCAGCATTGTTTTCGATGCTGTTGATTTTAATGACGCACTCGATGATTTTTTGCGTGTTTTTGAGGTTTCTGAGCTCCATTACAGCCGCCTTTACTGCTACGACAGCGTCGTATATAGCTGCTGCTGTTTTTTGAATCCCTTGATCCGAAATAGGGTCGATTTTATAAAAATTGATTTTCTTTCCTGATGCGTAAATGTAATCTGCGATGTCATCAAGTGCAGATGCTAAGGAGTGGATGTCTTCACGATCGAATGGGGTAATAAAGTTTTTACCCAATTCGATAAATATTTGGTGTGTTATATTATCGTTTTGATGCTCAATGTCGCGCATTTCTTCTATGAGAGCAGCACGCTTGTTGAAATCGGATTCATGCACCACTTGTTGGAGTTTTTGAGCGATGCGTTCTAGGTTGTTACTTGCGTCTTCAAAAAGAGAGTAAAATACTTTGTCTTTAGGTAAGAAATAGCTTAAAATACCGGCCATAATATTTGATTTTTAAGGCAAATGTAAATTTAACTTTTTCTATGTCTGTTCCAGATTCGTTTTGTTAACGTAAACATAACATTAGTACCTCTTTATTACTTCGAAAATGGACATTTGGCACTAAGTCAATGATTAGAAATCGCTGATATGTTACGAAATTGTAAACAAGATTATTTAAACATTAAATGAATATAATCACCATGTTAACTCAAGATGAAGAATATAATTTTGTTCCCGAAACAAAAATCAAAAAAATGACTAAATTTTATTCTTTACTCTTTGTCGTGAGTTGTGTATTTGGTATAAATGCCCAAACAACAAGTGATTCTACAAAGGCGAAAACACCGACTCCATCAGCCAAATGGTATGAGCGCATTCAAATAAGAGGCTATGGTCAAGTACGCTACAATGGTTTGCTTCAAACAAATGAAAATTTGGAATGCGAACAATGTGATAAAAGTTGGGGAGGGGAGAATGACTTTTTCTTACGTCGTTTACGAATAATATTTTACGGACAAGTAAATCCTAGAGTTTATTTTTATGTACAACCTGATTTTGCAAGTACGCCATCTTCAAGTGTCTTGCATTTTGGACAACTCCGCGATGCTTATTTTGATGTAGGCTTAGATGATAAAAACGAATTCCGCTTTAGAATAGGACAATCTAAAGTCCCTTATGGTTTTGAAAATATGCAATCATCTCAGAATCGCTTACCACTTGACCGAGCAGATCCAACAAACAGTGGTTTGTCTAATGAACGTGATTTGGGTGTATTTTTCTATTGGGCCCCGGCCGATAAACGAAAATTATTTTCTAGACTGGTAAAAGAAAATCTTAAGGGATCTGGAGATTATGGCGTAATAGGACTTGGAGTGTACAACGGTCAGACTGCCAACCGTCCTGAAAAAAATGACAGCAAACATATTGTTGGTCGTGTATCTTATCCATTTGAATACAAAAATCAAATCTTTGAATTTGGTGTCCAGGCCTATAAAGGACAGTTTACTTTGCTTTCCTCTTCAGATGGAGTCTCAGTCAACCCAGATAAATTATACAAAGACGAAAGAATAGGTGCAACTGCAATCATTTATCCAAAACCATTTGGTGTTTTTGCGGAATATAATGTAGGAGTTGGGCCAGAATTCGACAAATTTTCAAATGCAATTACTGAACAAAAACTAAAAGGCGGTTACGTTACGGCAGTATATAAAATTGACTTTAATGGCCAATGTCTCATGCCGTTCACACGATTCCAATACTATGATGGGGGTAAAAAACATGAATTGGATGCGAGAAGTTATGAAATGAAAGAATTGGAGATTGGTGCTGAATGGCAACCAAGCAAGAATTTTGAGTTGGTAGTTATGTATACGATGTCATCGAGGAGATTTGAAGACGCTGTTAATCCAACAAATTACCAACGAGGAAACTTATTAAGAATACAAGCACAGGTAAATTTCTAGTGCTCCTCAGAACAAAAAACCAAGCAAAAAAGGCGACCGATATCGGTCGCCTTTTTTGATAAAGAGTAAATAAAATTTACTTCGCTGCTGCAAATTTTGCAGAAACAACATTCCAGTTGATTACTTGAAAAAATGCATTGATGTAGTCTGGACGACGGTTTTGGTAATTGAGGTAGTAGGCATGTTCCCATACATCTAGACATAGAATTGGAGTTCCGTTACAACCTTCTCCCATGATTGGATTGTCTTGGTTTGCAGTTGAGCAAATTTCTAGCGTACCGTTAGTTACACATAACCAAGCCCAACCAGAGCCAAAGCGGGTGGCTGCAGCTTTTGCAAATTCATCTTTAAAAGTCTCAAAGGAACCAAAAGCGGTGTCAATTGCTGCGGCAAGTTCACCTGTTGGATTGCCACCAGCATTTGGTGCCATAATTTCCCAAAATAGGTTATGGTTCCAAAAACCACCACCATTGTTGCGTACTGCAGGTTTGTCTTGGCATGCTTTGAGGATTTCTTCAATAGACATGTTTTCCATATCTGTTCCTGCTATGGCATTGTTAAGATTGGTTGTATATGC
The DNA here is from genome assembly GCA_030830205.1 of Crocinitomicaceae bacterium. GTDB lineage: Bacteria > Bacteroidota > Bacteroidia > Flavobacteriales_D > Crocinitomicaceae > UBA952. The sequence goes on from JAURNL010000091.1 coordinate 7,399, forward strand.
CTGGTGGTGTTTAGAATGGTGGATTTCCATAGTGCGCGCATCAATGTGCGGCTCTAAAGCGTCGTAAACATAAGGTAGTTGTGGAAGTTCAAAAGCCATTTTGATCTATTTTTTGAGTGAACATTAATTATTTAAGATACAAAATTACAACAAAATTCACCACGCATTGTTCTTGGTGTATCTTTGTAACATGAACCCAGAGCGTCCAATTTCCGATTGGCTTCCATTATCCTTGAAGGAAGCAGAAAAAAGAGGCTGGGATGCCTTTGATGTCATTCTTATCTCTGGCGATGCCTATGTGGACCACCCTAGTTTTGGCACGGCGGTTATTGGCCGCATTATTGAAAGCGAGGGTTTCCGTATTGGAATTGTAGCCCAACCCAATTGGCAAGACGATCTTCGCGATTTCAAGAAACTCGGAAAGCCTAAATATTTCTTCGGCGTCACTGCAGGCTGCATGGATTCCATGGTGAATCATTATACTGCTAATAAAAGGCTTCGATCTACAGACGCATATACCCCTGGTGGGCAAGCTGGTTTTCGACCTGATTATGCAAGTATCGTATACAGTAATATTTTAAAAGATTTATATCCAGACGTTCCTGTTTTATTAGGCGGTATTGAGGCTTCACTTAGAAGGGTTACTCATTATGATTACTGGAAAGATCAACTAATGCCTTCAATTCTCGTAGATGCCAAAGCAGATCTTTTGGTTTACGGAATGGGTGAGCAGCCACTGCGAACATTACTCCGTTTACTCAAAAGAGGGGTGCCATTTCAACAAGCCAAAACCATCAATCAGGTAGCCTTTTTACAAGATACCGATGAAGCGTTACCAAAAAATAAGAACTGGGAAACAGTAGAGTTGGCGAGCCACGAAATCTGTTTAAAAGATAAATTAAAGTATGCTGCCAACTTCAAAATTGTTGAGGTAGAGTCTAATAAATGGGCAGCAAATCGAATAATTCAGAAAGTAGGAGACCAAACTTTGGTTATAAACCCACCATTCAAAACCATGACCGAAAAGGAAATGGATGGTTCCTACGACCTACCTTATACTCGGCTACCTCACCCTAAATACAAAAAGCGTGGAGCTATTCCTGCTTATGACATGATCAAATTCTCCGTCAATACACACCGTGGATGTTTTGGTGGCTGTAGTTTTTGCACCATCTCCGCACATCAAGGAAAATTTATTGCATCACGTAGCGAAAATTCGATTTTAAAGGAAGTAGAAGAACTTACCAAACACCCTGATTTTAAAGGTTATCTTTCGGATATTGGTGGTCCATCTGCCAATATGTATCGCATGAAAGGTAAGGATGAAACCATTTGTGCAAAGTGTGTTTCTCCGAGTTGTATTCATCCAGTTATTTGCCACAACTTAGATACCTCCCACAAGCAAATGACGGAACTTTATCGCAAGATTGATAAATTTCCGGGCGTTAAAAAAGCTTTTGTGGGCTCAGGTATTCGTTACGATCTACTTGTAGACGACTTCAATAAAAACAATGAAGATGGCAACCATGATGAGTACATTGAACAAGTTATTACACGTCATGTATCAGGAAGACTAAAGGTTGCCCCTGAGCATACGTCAGATGCCACGCTAAAAATAATGCGCAAACCATCGTTTCAATACTTTCATAAATTCAAAGAAAAATACGACCGTTTATCGGCCAAACATGGCTTAAAGCAACAACTTATACCTTATTTTATTTCATCACATCCTGGATGTGAAGAGATAGATATGGCTAACCTTGCTGCTGAAACCAAAGACATGGGTTTTCAATTAGAACAAGTCCAAGATTTTACACCGACACCAATGACCGTTGCAGAAGTTATCTACTACACCGGTGTACATCCTTACACGCTTAAACCCGTCAATACCGTTAAAACTAAAGAAGAGAAACTCAATCAGAATAGGTACTTCTTCTGGTACAAGAAAGAGAATAAAGACTGGATTCGCCAACGTTTGCAAAAAGCAAATCGTCCTGACCTACTAGAAAAATTACTCGTTTCGACAGAGCAGCCTATTGTAAATGTACCAAAGTGGCTTTCAGAGAAACGAAAAAAGCGGTAGTTTACGCGAAATTGAAAAAATTAACCCCTAACAGCCAACTTTTTAATCAATTTTACGTAAGATACATAATACAATTTCGATTTAAATGACTATTTCCAAATACTTTCTCTTCACCTTATTTCTTCCTCTTCATTTCTTTGCACAAGAAGTTACCGATGCTGCCACGGAAGAATATAGCGAACCCATTAGTACCTTTTCTTCTACCCGTGTGATCAATGGTCATTCTGTAGTAACACTTACTGAAGGAACCTATGAATTTCGTATAGAACACCGCTTTGGAGATATCGCCGGTGTCAACGGCGGGCTTCAACAGATGTTTGGTTTTGACAACCTCTCTGATATGCGCATTGCTTTGGAGTATGGAATTACTGACCAACTCATGATAGGTTTTGGCCGAGCAAAAGGTACAGGCGCACCATACCGTTCATTAGTCGATGGTTTTGTAAAATACAAGGTTATTGAACAAGAAGAAAAGAAATCCCCTATCAGTATAACAGCAGTGGCTGGATCAAGCTTCACTTATATGAATGCCTCCCAAGACGAAGGTCTGGTTACTAATTTCCCAAAGGCAGTTCATAGACTCAACTACTTTGCTCAAGTAAACGTTGCTCATCATTTTGGAGACCGTGGAGCGTTGCAAATATCTCCAACTTTAGTGCATCGAAACTATGTTGCCAATCTAGATGCCAACGATTTATTTGCATTAGGCATCTCGGGACGTGTAAGGTTGACTTCGCGTTTTGCATTAGTTGGCGAGTATTATCAATGTTTCAATAGTGGACAGATCCGTCAAGATGGCTTCACCAATAGTGGTGCAATCGCATTGGAATGGTTTACTTTTGGTCACAATTTCACCATCAACATCACAAATTCTGGAGGTATTGGAGAAACCCAATTCATTCCTTATACTACCGAACAATGGCAAAAAGGTCAATTTCGGTTGGGTTTCGTAGTTGGCAGGAAATTTGTAATAGAATAAAAAAATAAAAAATGAAAACACTCAAAATCTCCTTAATTTCTATGTGCGCCTTACTTTTAATGGGTGCCTTTACACTTGCTGTACTAGATCACTATGAAGTCAGCAAGGATTTCTCAATCGAGTTCAAAAGTAAAGACCCTTCTGGATCTTTTAAAATCATGGAGGGCAACATTGATTTCGATGAAAAAGACATCGCTAGTTCAAATTTTGACTTTAAAATCGATGTCCGCTCCATTTCAACTGGCAATGGCATGATGACAAAAAAAGCACAAACTCCTGAATGGTTTGATTCCGCTAAATACCCTTATGCTAAATTTAAGTCGACAAAAGTTGAAAAGAAGGAGGGTAATACTTGTAATATTACCGGTAACCTCACTATTAAAGGTATCACCAAATCTGTAGTTGTACCTGCCTCCTACAGTAAGTCAAGCGGTAAAATCACCTTCAAAGGTTCATTTTATGTAAACCGTATGGATTTCAAAGTGGGTAAAAAAAGCGATGCAGTTCCAGACCAAATGAAAGTTAATTTTGAAATTCCAGCCCAAGGTAAATAACGATGAAAATAATCCTTCCTATTCTTGTATGCACTATTGCATTTTTTTCGTGCACTCGAGATAAAATCACACCGATAGATTCAGGGTGTCAAACGTCAATCTCCTTTTCTGCTGATGTCTTTCCGATCATGGAGGCAAATTGTATAAGTTGTCATCAGCAAGGAAATGCTTCTGGTGGTTTTGATCTAAGTAGCTATAATGCAATTGCTTCAAATGCAAATGCTGTTTTAGGTTCCATGAAAGCAAACTCTTTTCAACTCATGCCACTTGGAGGCCCCGCATTACCTGATTCTACTATCCAAAAAATTGCTTGTTGGATTGAACAAGGAAAGCAGGATAATTAATCAAGCACAATAACCTAATTAAACTATAGAAATGAAAAAACTTTTACTTCCAATATCAATTGTTGCCATCACTTTTGGTCTTCTTTCTTTTAGAAACATAGCTACAAGCGGTTTTCAAGCAGCACCAACTGATTCAAATGGCCCCTCTGGTGGAAAAAGCGGTGCGCCCGGAGAGCAAAATTGTACGAGTTGCCATAGTGGCACAGCCCAGAATGGAAATCTGGAAAATTTACTGGTAATCAATGATAATTTGGGTTTCGGCATCACTCAATATACACCTGGGGCAACTTACACCGTTAACTTGACAATGGCATCAAATCCTGCTAAAAAAGGTTTTCAGGTCACGGCTCTCAATGCAGCAAACTCTATGGCTGGGAATTTCATTGCAGGTGGAAATACACAAATCAAAACGGCCACCATCAGTGGAGACCAGCGCAAATATGCAACTCATAAAGGAACATCCAATACTTCTGCAACGCAAACATGGAATTGGACTTGGGAAGCACCTCAAACTGAACAAGGACCTATTACCTTTTACGTTGCTTCGAACAAAGCGAATAATAATGGTAACGATAACGGAGACGTTATTTATCTTTCACAACATGTTTTTGGTAATGACGATGCTAGTATCGATGAAATGAATTTACAAAATTCATTTAAGGTGGGTTTTGCCCCTGATAAAGAGGAAATCGTTATTTCTTTCGTAAGCTTATCAGTTGCGCCTACTTCACTAAATTTGGTTGATCTTCAAGGAAGGTCAGTTTGGACCAAAAAAATGGATAACGCAACACTTGGTAACAACAAACAATTTTTAACTATACCACAGCACCTTCCTAATGGAACTTACGTAGTGCATTTCTTTGTCGGAAACACTTCTTATGCTGCACAGCTAGTTTTACAACATTAGTCGCACTCAAGGTTGGTGGCTTTTTGAGCGTAAAAACCTTTTTGTTCAATGATTATCTTTCGGAGGCTGCTAAATGCAGCCTCTTTTTTTAATTGTTGATATGCGCGTAAAAGATACCATTCTGCCTCTTCACTGAAATTAGCAAATGGAATACTCTGCAGCTTGATAAAACGAGATGCTGCTTGTTCATATTCTTGTAAGTTATACAAGCTCATGGCACCATAGAACAATGCGTTTGCGTCGTCTGGATATGTTTGTAGGATTTCATCAAAGTATAACAATGCCAATTTATATTGCTGTTTTGCAAAGCAATCTATTGACTTATTAAGGAGATTAATATATGGAATTTGTAACTGTTGCACGCCTAAGTCATTTTCGTCGTATGGCTTGTTTTCGGTACGCCCTCTCTTGCGGTAATAACGGTAGTCAACTACTTTGAAATTTTGTATGAATAGTTCTCTGCCCATTTTGACGGAAAGTCGACGTGTTTGCTGGAGTTTCAAGTCTACATGTGTTGCAGGCATGTGTTTAATTTGCTCCAATGCTTCCTTCCTGGATTTAGAAATCTGATTAGTTGTATGAAGATCTTCTATGATTTCTTTCGGCGTAATACGTTCTTTAAATACGGCAGGTCTCATTTTCGACACATCGGCTTTCAGATGAATTTTTATTGAAGTACCAGCTGTTTTGGCAGCATTCATTATTTGTGGTTTGTCTTTTGATGAATCTGGTGTAAAATAAAAGCCTATTGAAAGTGAAAAAACTAAACTAATGGACAGAAAAATAGCAATTCTGGTGCGTTTAGTTTTGAGGTACTTTTTATCGGTAGCGTTTAAACCAACCCAAGCCTGCTTTTCTTGGCCGAAGCCTTCAAGTGCATCCATCACAAAATCGTCGTCAATGAACTGCTTCTCAATAAGGTGTTTTTCCTTATGATCGGATGAATGCATATATTTTTTAAGTAGTGCTCTATTTGCCTTCATAACTTTGTTTTTGTTCCATAAGCAATTTGAGATTTCTTTTCCCATTTTGCACATAGCTTTTGACTTCATTAAATGAGTACCCGGTCTTGACCATGATTTGTTCGTAACTAAGTTGTTCTATATAAAATAGCACGATACAAGTTTTTTGATGTGACTTAAGTTGAGGGATCGCCCACTCAAGTATATTTAATTGCCCTTCGATATCAAAAGTAGATTCTTCAATAGTGGAGTGTGTTGCCTGTTCGTCTAATTCACATATTTGATTGGATTTGTTTTTTCGCAGAAAGCTAAGCGCAAGATTTCGTGCCACAGCATAGAGCCATCCTTTGAAAAAATCTATGTCATGTTTTAAAATGAGTTTCGGAAGTTTTTCAAAGCAGTCCATCGTAAGATCCTCAGCATCCATAATCTGTTTGGTATATTTTAGCTGGACACCATAAACAAGGTGCCCATAGCGCTTGTAGATCTCATCAATACAGTCAGGCCATTGCTGCTCCTTGTAGATGAGTACTAATTGCTCATCATTCAAAGTTCTTAAATAGGCCCTTCTACCAAGTCTCATATTCTACAAAGATGCCGAAAATACAGGGTTTCCACAAAAAATGGAATAAAAATGAAACATTACAATTACTTGATCGTTAGACAACTGTGCTTTTGGCAGAATATTTTTTTAAAATTTCTTTCAAAAAAGTATTGCGGAACGAAAAAGAGTACATATCTTTGCACCCCGCAATTGAGACAACGGTCTGACACAAACGGGAAGATAAAAGAGTAAAGATGAGTAAGAGCGGGA
>JAURNL010000092.1 GCA_030830205.1 Crocinitomicaceae bacterium
CACTTTTACACCAGGAACCTATACGGTCACATTAACGGTATCTAACTCTGCCGGATCGGATACAAGCGCACAGATAATCATTATTGAAGATTGTGCGCAAATTATGGAGCATCAAGAAATAGCTATTTCTGTTTTTCCAAATCCGACAACAGGGGTCCTCATGATCTCTGATCTACTACCCAATACGCAATTGCAATTGTTTGATGCCCTCGGCAAACGAGTTGGCCTGTGGCAAAGTACTGACAATCAAATAGTAATAGAGTTTAAGGCAAGTGCAGGGGTTTATTATTTAGAAGCTCATAATAATGGTCAGCATCAACGGATGAAAATTATGGTGCTAGTTCAACATTAATGCTGGATAAATGCCGCAATACGGTCCATGTAATTTTGATATCCCGCAACAAAAGGAGTGGTTTCATGACCTCCCCCCGGAACCAAATAAGCTTCTTTATATCCATTACTTTTATTGTCAAAAACTGGCTGACCATGGCTCTTGACAGAAAGAAAACTATCGTCTTGGCCATGTATCCATAGTAGGGGGATATCAATTTTTTGCACTTCGGTTGCATTGTCAATTTGTAAATCCACCAGAAATGAACCCGGCATTGAAAGGAGAGCAGCATCTTGAATCATCACTTCAGCTGATGCAAAAGGTGCTTCTAGGATCAATTTGCTTGGCGAAAGTTCATAAGATTGAGGATGAGCCGCAACCTCGCAAGCTGCTGCTGAACCCAAAGAAAACCCAAAAATCACAAAGCGCTCGTTTTGTAGCCCTTGGTCTTTGAGCCATTCAATAGCACGTGCTGTACTCTTATACATATTGGCTTCACTTGCTTTTCCTTCAGATAAACCATAACTTGGATAATCAAACATTAAAACACCATAGCGACCTAAACCTCCCGTATTGGCATATAACTTTTGTCTAGGCCAGTAAAAGTCCATATGGTCTTTATTCCCATGACAATACAAAATAACGGTATCAGTAGCAATTTTGGAAAGATCACCTACATATATGGCACTCATTTTAGAGAGGCCCTCTTCAAGTTCAACATCCCATTGCATTTGATGAATGAGTGAGTCAGGAACACCATATTGCCCCCCTAAATCCAAAGTGAGTTCACCATTATAATCATCTAGTAGATAACTCACTAATTGACTTGGATTGAAAAGAAAACTATCTAACCTCTTACGACAAGCCAAGAGAGCTAAACCTAATATTAAAATCAGAAATGTGTTTTTCATTCTATAAATGATAGGTTAAACCAAAATAAAGACCGAGTGCTCCACGGTTTTGTAGTAAACTCGGATAAGAAACAACAATATTTTCATTTGACTCCATAGGAGCTAAAACCTTAAGTTCTGCTTGATAACTCCATCTAGGACGAATCCATTGATGACCAACTTGTAAACTAGGAATCCAAAGTTGTTCGTTGGGTCTTCCTTGTGATTCGATGCGGTAAAAATCAAACCAATTGGAAATACCGGCATAAAGAAAATTATAATTTTGGTGATAGATTTTACACATTTTGTCCAGTTGCTCTGGCTTCCATTGACGCCCATATTTAAAGTAATAGTTTGCATCTATTTGAGGCCAAATTCGGTTATTCCCTGTGTAAAAATCTAGTAAGATGTTTGAGTTGAGCTGTCCAGAAATACCCATACGATCATTGTGCCAAAGTTTTTGAGAAGCTCCAAGTTCAAATTGACCAACACCAAAAGCTATAGATGTAAGGTGTAGATTGCCAAAAATTGTAGTTTCATCAGTGATGCCACGGCCATAGCCAAGGGAACTGAATGGAATGGGAATAACTCCAATTCCAGGGACTTTAGCTAAGGGCCCACCAAAATGCCCAGTAATAACTTGATCCCCTTTTCTTAAGGGTTCAACAAAACGCGCAGGGGCACATGACCACAAAACGGTTAGGCCTGCAGTTAAAAATAGTAGTTTACGCATGCTCAAATATAAAAAGATTAACCATCCAAATTTCTTACCTTTGTTTTATGTCAGGTTCGAGCTATGGTCAAATTTTCAAACTCACCACCTTTGGGGAGTCTCATGGTATAGCAATTGGCGGAGTTATAGATGGTTTTCCATCCAACTTTGAAATTGACATCCCTGCCATTCAACAAGCGCTCAATGAACGTAGGCCAGGTCAAAGTAAATTAGTCTCAGCCCGTCAAGAAGCAGATCAAGTAGAGTTTATTTCAGGCATTTTTGAAGGAAAAACTACCGGAAGTCCAATTGCATTTTTAATTGCTAATAAGGACCAAAAATCAAAAGATTATCAAGCGCTCAAAGAAGTTTTTAGGCCATCACATGCCGATTATACTTACCAAAAAAAATATGGTAACCGAGATCATCGCGGTGGCGGACGAAGCAGCGCAAGAGAAACTGCATGTAGGGTTGTTGCTGGGGCGTTAGCTAATCAAGTACTCGTCAAAATTGGCGTAGAGAGTAGTTGTTATGTCGATCAAATTGGTCCATATACAATGACAGAGGTAAAGTGGTATGACAAGCATTACATCGAAAGTTCATCACTTCGTTGCCCAGATGAAGAAGCTTCATCCAACATGCAGCGTTATATAACGGAATTACAAGAGTGCGGTGATACTTCCGGTGGCGCTATTCGTTGTATTTTTAGAGGCGTGCCGACAGGCTGGGGTGAACCAGTATTCGATAAACTACATGCAGAATTGGGTAAAGCAATGCTTTCCATTAATGCAGTTAAGGGTTTTGAAATAGGCAGTGGTTTTGCAGCAGTTCAAATGAAAGGAAGTGACCACAACGATCAATTTAATGAAGATGGGAGTACCCAGACAAATTATTCCGGTGGCATTCAAGGAGGCATTTCAAATGGAATGCCAATCACTTTTCGGGTTGCATTCAAGCCTGTAGCCAGTATCCAAATACCCCAAGAAATTTTACATAAAGATGGCGAATTAGGCGCTTTACAAATTAATGGACGTCACGACGCATGTGTTGTACCTAGAGCGGTGCCTATTGTAACTGCAATGGCCAACATTGTTTTGCTGGACTTCTATCTTAGACAACAACGAAATACCCTATTCTTATGATCCAACGTATTCAGACTGTTTATTTTATCATTGTCATGCTTCTATTAGTAGCCTTACTATCCGGAGTAGAAATTTTTGGATTTCCTACTGCCAAGGGCTATCTATCCTATTCCGTTTTTGGAATTCAAGAATTTAAATCTGCCGATGCCGCAACGCTTGGTAAAGCACAAAATTTTCAGCGATCTGTCCTTTTTTATTTTGTCATTGGACTAGTGCTTTTTACATATTACGTCATGATGAGTTATAAAAATTTGAAAAAACAATTCAAGTTAGCCCGGCTGGTATTTGGATTTTATTTCATCGGATTAGTCATTATTTTAGTACTTGGTAGCATTGGTCTTATCGCTCCAAAAGCCATTGGAATACAACTTGGTTTGGGCTATTATTTGTGCGTGGTTGGCCTCCCGTTTTCTTACTTTGCCTTAAAAGGTGTTCAAAAAGACAAAGAAATACTTGAATCTCTGGACCGCCTTCGTTAAAATATGAACTTTCTTTCTGTTGAACAACTCACCAAGTCTTATGGTGAACGCCTTCTTTTTTCTAATCTAACTTTTGGCATTGAACAAGGGCAAAAGGTAGCAATTGTTGCCAAGAATGGTGCCGGTAAGTCTACCTTATTAAGGTGTTTATTGGGACTTGAACCGCCAGATAGTGGAGGCGTTACGTTTCGAAAAGAGTTGCGTATCGCCTTTATGGAGCAAACTGAGGACCTCAATCCTGAATTGAGTGTGCTTGATGCTGTGCTCGATCATGATCTACCAGAAATCAAACTCATCAAAGCCTATACTGATGCACTTTTGATCAACGATGAAGCAAGATTGGGTGATCTTTATCAAGAACTTACAGAGCACCAGGCGTGGGATTTAGAAGTAAAGGTTCAACAAGTGATGTCTGTTCTAAAGCTTAGTGGCATCACTCAAAAAGTGGGTCAGCTATCTGGAGGTCAAAAAAAGCGAGTCGCTTTAGCTAAGGTGTTGCTTTCAGAAGCAGAATTTTTAATCTTAGATGAGCCAACTAATCATCTTGATCTTGACATGATTGAGTGGTTAGAGCAATATCTATCTGCTTCTCAGCTGACCTTACTAATGGTTACGCATGATCGATATTTTTTAGAAGTCGTTTGTGATACCATTTTAGAACTTGCCGATCAAACAATCTATCGTTACAAAGGAAATTTCTCATACTATTTAGAGAAGAAAGCAGAAAGAGAAGAACAACTTCTATCTACCATAGAAAAAGCAAAAAATTCTTTCCGTAAAGAATTGGACTGGATCCGTCGTCAGCCTAAAGCACGTGGCACCAAACAGAAGGCGAGAGTCGATGCATTTGCCGACCTGAAGAAAGTCGCTAGCCAACGACTTGATGAGGATGAGCTTGAATTGCCTATCAAGATGGAACGTTTAGGTACTAAAATCGTAGAATTTCATCGGGTGTCAAAAGCTTTTGGTTCAAAGGTGATGCTCGACGATTTCAGTTATCATTTTCAAAGACAAGAACGGTTGGGTATTGTCGGTAACAATGGAACAGGTAAAACTACTTTTTTGAAAATGTTGACGGGTGAAGCCCAACCAGATAAAGGAAAAATTGTCATAGGTGACACTATAGTATTTGGGTACTATTCTCAAGAATTAATCGAGGTTGATCCTGAAATGAAAGTCATTGATGTGGTGCGCGAAGTTGCAGAATTTATTCCGCTTGAAAAAGGACGTCAGTTGTCTGCAGCACAACTTTTAGAACGGTTTTTGTTTCCGCGAGATATGCATTATCATTTTGTACATAAGCTCAGTGGTGGAGAGCGTCGTCGCCTTAAATTATTAAGAGTGTTGATGCTCAATCCAAATTTCTTGATATTAGATGAGCCTACAAATGACTTAGATATTTTTGCTATGGCTGTTTTGGAAGAATACTTGCGTTTATTCCAAGGGAGTTTAATTGTCGTTTCACATGACCGTTATTTTATGGACAAAATGGTAGATCATTTATTTGTTTTTCAAGGTGAAGGCCGCATTAAAGACATCACAGGTAATTACCATAGTTATCGAACAGCAGTCGCCCAAACACAACGAGATCATAAGAATACGCATAAACAATTAGCTACTCAAGCAGTTGAAGTATCACAAGAGTCCGAAAAGAGACGTAAGATGAACTTCAAGGAAAAGCAAGAATTTGAGCAAATTGAAAAAGATTTGCCGCTGTTAGAAAAAGAAAAAGATTCATTAAGTGAGGAGCTGTCTAGTGGGTCACTAACCAATGATGAATTGATCAATAAAGGCGACCGCTTGGGGATTATCGTATCCCAAATAGATGAACTTACTTTACGCTGGCTAGAACTTTCTGAATTGGTATAAGTCTTTACTCTAGAGAAGTAAGTTTGTTTCCTTTCCAAATTGTTTTTGAGAAACAAGGATAGCCAAGGTTGCCAGTGTGCACATCATTCCCAAAACACTTAAAAAATAAGTAAGACTTAAGGTTCCGGCAATAAGTGCTTTTGTTGCCAATACGACATTAACAACAGGAATGAATACGGTCGTGATGTCCAGAGTGATTCCTGGAAAAAATCCAACCATTGCAGGTAGGACTACCACAATATTTAATGGGGTAATAATACTCTGCGCTTCTTTGAAGCTCTTGGCATAAATTGCAATTGGTATCATCAGCCCTGCAAAGAAAATAACAAGGGGCAGAAGTAAGGCCAACATGGAAAGGATAAATTTGGGCGTCAATATACTATGGATGACTTCCAGTAGTTCTTGGTTATCTGCTAAGTCTAGAAACTCGATAGAAATAAATAATCCAAGTAAAGCGCAGCTTGCAGCTAGCATTCCTGAACTTACTACAACCATCATTTTACCAAATAAAATCTTCCATCTTAAGACTGGAACAGTCAGTAGTGTTTCTATGGTGCCTCGTTCCTTTTCTCCTGTGAATAGGTCGATTGCCGGGTACATGCAGCCGATGAATCCAAAGGCAATAAAAATGTATGGAAGAAAGCCACCTGCAAGTTGCCCTACCATTTTTTTGTCACTTGCGCAGTTAATCGTATTGATAATTACGGGTCTGATCTGTTCTGGTCTGAGCTTCAGCGCTTGCAGTCTTTTTGCTTCTGCATTGGCTTTGAGTGAGGAGGAATAGAGCTCAGCTCTCTCCGACCTACCAACTTCTGACGCATCTAACAACCAATTTAGAGCAATCGTTTGCTGCTGTGCTACAAGTTGCTTTTCATTAGCAGGAATGATAAGCCCTAATTGAATTTGGTCTTTTTCAATTGCCTTTCTGAGCGTTAGGCTATCTTTAAAAACTTCGATAGTCTTAGGCCCTACAGAGGCGGGAATTGCTTCTAATTGCTTTGTGTAATTGCGCGTATTGTCGCCTACTATACCAATTTTCATGGTTTTGTCACCAGCGCTTTCCTGAAAGGAACTGGAAATTTCCATGAAGATATTCAGTGTTATTGGAAACACCAATATGGGGATGACGACCATGGTCATTAGCGTGCGACGATCTCTGAGTGTGTCGAGGAGCTCCTTGCGAAAAATACGGTAAATCATGCTGTAGGACTTTGAACGATACGAATAAATTCTTCAGTTAAATTGTTAGACCCCATGTTGGTTCTAAATGAATCCATGGTGTCATGGTATTTAAGTGCTCCTTTGTGAACAATGGCAAGATCGTCACAGAGTAGATCAACTTCACTCATGATGTGACTAGAGAAAATAACTGTTTTATCTTGTTCTTTACAAGATCGAATAAGTTGGATGATGTTCTCTGCTGTTATGACGTCAAGCCCGCTAGTAGGTTCATCGAAGATAATTACACTCGGGTCGTGAATCATGGTGCGGCAAATGGAAACTTTTTGTTTCATACCCGTACTAAGTTTACCTATTCTTTGGTGTAAAAAATCATTCATATTCAAGAGGTCGAATAAGTATTTTTTACGCGCTTCTTTGTCTTTGGACTCAACTTTGTAAAGGTCTGCAAAATAATCAATGATTTCAAGAGGAGTTAGGCGTGCATATAAGCCTGTTGAACCTGTTAAAAATCCGATGTGCTTACGTGCCTCTTGCGGATGTTCAAGTGCATTGATGCCATTGATCGTAATTTGACCAGAAGTTGGTGTAATGAGCGTAGCCAACATGCGAAGGGTTGTTGTTTTCCCTGCGCCGTTAGGTCCAAGAAGCGAAAATATGCGCCCTGGCTTACATGTGAAACTCAAGTTAGCAACTGCTGTTGCTGTGCGGGCATCTGTATGGAGCTCTTTGCGCTGTTGCTTTGTGAGTGAAAACGTTTTGTGAAGGTCTTGAACAGTAATCATATTATTTGGAGGACGTCTTAGGAAAAGAATTGTTACAGCCTTTCGAATTCTAAAACTTTAGTGCGCGCGCTTCAGCGGCAATGGCTTTATTTTTATTAGCGAGTTGACCGCAGGCAGCATCGATATCTTTGCCGCGGCTACGCCGAACATTTACAATAAGGTTTAATGATTCTAGGTATTGGGCAAACGCTTCAACTTTGCGTGGGTCGGCTTGTTGATATTTACCATCGTCAATTGGGTTGTATTCAATGATATTGATTTTACAAGGTACACATTTTGCAAATTGCGCAAGTTCTTTGGCATCTGTGAGTTCGTCATTGAAATCTTTAAAGATGATATATTCGAAAGTGACTCTGGAGCCGGTTTTCTCATGGAAGTATTGTAATGCTTCAGAAAGTGTTTCTAAGTTATTACTTTCGTTGATCTCCATGATTTGATTGCGCTTGTTGTCGTTGGCCGCGTGAAGGGATAGAGCTAAGTTAAATTTGACTTGATCGTCGCCAAGTTTAGTAATCATCTTAGCAATACCTGCAGTAGAAACAGTGATGCGACGAGGTGAAATACCTAAGCCATCTGGACTGCAAAGCCGATCTATGGAGAGCAAGACATTTTTATAATTGAGCAGCGGCTCGCCCATACCCATATATACAATATTACTCAAATTCTGTTCGTAGTTTTGTTGTGCTTGACGTTGCAAATGAACTACTTGATCTACTATCTCTCCTGCACTCAGATTGCGCAATAATTTGAGTCTACCTGTTGCGCAAAATTGACATGACAAACTGCAGCCTACCTGAGAAGAAATACAAGCTGTCATGCGAGAACTTGTTGGAATAAGAACTCCTTCAATTACCTTCCCATCATCAATAGTAAATGCACTTTTTATAGTGCGGTCTTTACTGATTTGTTGATCTTGAAGCGTGATGTGATCTATGTAATAATGAGCGTTAAGCCAAGCTCTAAAAGAGAGACTAAGATTACTCATTAGGTCGAAGGAATGCACATTTTTTTGCCATAGCCATTCCCAAACCTGTTTGGCTCGGAAAGATTTTTCACCAAATTCGGTAAAACTCGTTTTAAGTTCTTCTAAGGAGAGGTTTCGAATATTGGTGAGGTTTGTTGACATGTAAATTAACGATTCAGCATGACGGGCATCACGAGCATAAGTATGTCTTCGTTGGCGTTATCCTGGGAAGCTGGCGTGAGCAATCCAGCTCTGCTTGGTTCACTCATTGAAAGTTTAATTTCATCGGCATCGAGGTTTGCCAACATTTCGAGTAAAAAACGAGAATTGAAACCGATCTCGAGGTCGTCCCCATCGTAATTACATGTTAGTCTTTCAGTTGCTTCGTTTGCGAAGTCAATATCTTCTGCAAATAAAGAGAGTTCAGAACCAACTAACTTGAGTCTGATTTGATGTGTAGTTTTATTTGAAAAAATTGAAACTCGTTTGATTGAAGATAAAAATTGTGCACGATCGATTGTAAGCACATTCGGATTTTCTTTTGGAATAACTGCTTCGTAATTTGGGTATTTACCATCGATGAGGCGACATACCAAAACTAAGTCTGAAAATGTGAAGACAGCATTTGACTCGTTGTATTCCATCAGGATCTCCTCATCTCCTCTCAAATTTGATTTGAGAAGATTAAGTGGTTTTTTGGGTAAAATGAAAGCCGAGCTTCCGCTTGCTTCTGCATCTGTTCGTTTATAGCGAACAAGCTTATGGGCATCGGTTGCCACAAAGGTGATCTCGGAACCAGCAAATTGACAGAAAACACCGCTCATAACTGGGCGAAGGTCATCGCTTCCAGTTGCAAAAAGTGTTTTGTTAATTGCTTTTGCTAAGACAGAACCTGACAGTTTGATAGCGCTTTTATTTGCGAGTTCTGGAACTTTAGGAAATTCATCGCCATTGAAACCAACCATACGAGATTTACCATTGTCGTAGGCTATTTCAATTTGAAAATTAGCTAAGTTCACTTTAAAAGTACATGGCTGATCCGGTAAGTTTTTCAGCACATCAAGTAATAGTTTTGCTGGAATAGCAATTTTACCGTTTTGTTCAGATTGTACTTCGAGTTTGGTCATCATAGTAGTTTCGAGGTCAGAAATCGAAACGGTAAGCAATCCATCCGTTATTTCGAAAAGAAAGTTATCTAGAATTGGAAGGGTGTTACTGGTGTTTAAAACACCCGAAATGCTTTGAAGATGACGCAATAGGGTGGTACTCGAGGCGATGAAATTCATGACAAAATATTTGATATACAAAGTTAACATTTCGAATGAAAAGACATCTTGTTTTGACTTGGAGATATGAACATTTTCAAAAGAGTATCAACAGCACTTATGTTGCTGAGAACCTCTTTCGCCAAAAAACTTTTAATGCTTCACGGTGAATTATTTGTTCGGCTATGCTCAAATAGATGTTAGCTGTATTTTCAATTTGATGATTGTTTTCAGGGATGTCAATAAGATAGAGTAGTTGTGCAAGTTTTTCTTCAGGTAGCTTTTCAAGTATGTTGGCGAGGTCGTTTACAAAGTTTCCCCCATCTATATTAAAATCACATTGGGCACGTTCTAAATCCTTTTTTAATTGTAATAACGTTAGCTGACGAAATTCAGTAACTTCAAGGGCATCTTTATAATTGAATTGATCTAACAACTTAAGTTTTGTTTAGCTTTGTACGAAGATACGATGAAAAGAATATTCGACATTTGTATTTCATTTTTGATCCTTACGGTTTTTTCACCCTTTGGTCTGTTGCTCATATTTGCAATAGCCCTCGAGTCCAGGGGAGGTGTATTTTTTTTACAAGAAAGAGTTGGACAAAACGGACGCGTTTTTAAATTGTTAAAATTCAGATCAATGCGTCTGCATGCAGATAAAGGAAGTCAAATTACCATTGGTAACAGAGATCCACGCATCACGCGAGTTGGTTATTTTATTCGTCGTTTCAAACTCGATGAATTTCCACAGTTTATCAATGTGTTGAAAGGAGACATGAGTATTGTTGGTCCTAGGCCAGAAGTTCCTTTTTACGTAAACATGTACACCCCCGAGCAACGCAAAATCCTTACTGTAAAACCTGGTATTACAGATTATGCGAGCTTGGCGTATTTCCATGAGAACGAAATACTAGCAAATGCTGAAGACCCACAAAAAGTGTATGTTGAAGAAATTATGCCTGCTAAAATTGAGATCAATCAGCGTTATCTAAACCAACCTGGTCTTTTCCAAGATTTAAAGATTATCGGTTTAACAGCCAAAAAAATAGTTGGATTCTAAATTTGATTGAAAACATTCCAAATGCCAAGCGGCGGTAGTGGCGCAACTACATCAATACGCTCCTTGGAAGTTGGGTGTTCAAAGCTTAAATTGCGGGCATGAAGGCAAATGGATCCATCTGGATTAGAACGTTTATCTCCATACTTGAGGTCACCTTTAATGATGCAACCCATACTAGCTAGCTGACACCGAATTTGGTGATGGCGTCCTGTTTCTAACTCTATTTCTAATAGAAAATAACGATCTGAGGCTGCAATTTGTCGGTAATGTAAAATGGCTTTTTTAGCTCCTGGTGTGCTTTCTGGCACCACATAACTTTTGTTTTGCGACTCATTTTTTTTCAAGTAATGTACTAATGATCCACTGTTATGAGGGGGCTTTTTCCCTACTATTGCCCAATAGATTTTATTGGTCTCTTTCTCTCTAAATTGAGCGTTAAGGCGCTCTAGTGCTTTACTTGTTCTAGCAAATACTAATGCGCCGCTTGTTGGGCGGTCCAGCCGATGAACAACGCCTAAAAATACATTGCCTGGTTTTTGATATTTCTCTTTTATATAGGCTTTGATGAGGTCAGGAAGTATAGCATCACCCGTCTTATCACCTTGAGTCAGTTCAGAAGGTAATTTATTGACAACTATGGAATGGTTGTCTTCATAGAGGATGCGTTCTGAAATCATGATTGGAGCAGTGCTTCTTTTTGCTTTTTTTCAATGCTTTTGTTGCGTAAGAATGCTAATGTTGTAAGGATGATAAAAGCAATAATCAGATAAATGAGCCATGTTGGGAATTGGCCCAATCCTTCTCCTTGTGCATAACTATGCAAGCCAACAAGCATAAAATTAACACCAAAGAAAGTAAAGAGGATGGCAGAGTAAGCCCAAAATGCAAGCGCATTGAACAAGAAGCGTCCTTGAAGGCCTGGAATAAGTCGAAAATGTAGAATGACTGAATAAACTAATACCGAAACTAATGCCCAAGTTTCTTTAGGGTCCCAGCCCCAATAACGACCCCAAGATTCGTTAGCCCAAACACCCCCAAGAAAAGTTCCGATCGTAAGCATATAAAGCCCAACTGTCATAGTCATTTCTGTAATGTAGGTAATTTCTTGAATATTTAGTTTTACCAAAGTAGCTGATTTGTAAGATTGCAATAAATACAACTTGAGATTAATGAGTCCAAGTATGCAAGCTAATCCCAAAAATCCATAGCTTCCAGTAATGATAGCAACGTGGATCATGAGCCAATATGATTTGAGTACCGGAACCAATGGTGTGATTTCTGGATCCATAAGGTTCATTTCACTGACCCATAACATGAGTGCAGCCAAAACAGTTGCTCCCGCAAGTACAACTTGATTTTTCTTGGCAAAAACAAAACCTGCGATCATGGTTACCCAACCAATGAAAACAATAGCTTCATATCCATTACTCCAAGGGGCGTGTCCTGAAATTGCCCATCTTAGACCAAGCCCTACACCGTGATATACAAATGTGATAACAGTTACTGCGATGAGGATGCGTTTTGGCCAACGAAGTATTTGAATCGCTTTTTCTGAACGAAAGAATATGCCAATGAAGAAGACAACAAGTAATAGGAATCCGCTCAACATGTAGAGTTGATATGAGTGCTTGAAGATTTCCATTTTGTTGTAGCTGATTTCAAGTTTGACGATTTGCTCGCTTGGGGCGACAGCCTTTCCAGCTTTTCTTTGGAATCTTTTAAAAATCTTAAGCACATCAGATGCTTCGCCAAATGCACGGCGCTGACCGGCATCGTGAACGGAAGCTAAATAATTCACAAAGAGTTTGGAAGATAGGGTATCTTTTTGTCCAAGCTCCATGCTAAGCGGCACAAACCAAGAGTTGTTAGGGTCGTTCTTGGCGGGAATAACACGCATGAATTGCCACATAAAAATATTGTTGGCAACTTCATACTTTTCGTTTAGTTTAATGAGTTTTTTATCAAATTCGTTTCGCTTAGATTCTAACTTTTGATGCGCATCTTGGTATTGGGCCATCCATTTAAATTCAGAATCTTTAGAACTCAAAGACATGATACTCTCAAACTCGCTTAGTTTAAGTGGTTCCCTTAAGCTTCTAGGCACTTGAATGATAGGTTGAGTTACCCAATAGGAGGGGTACATATGAAGGCTCAAGACAAATTGAACAGCATTGAGGCTTTTGTACTTATTGCTGTGGGTAAGCTTACGAGTAAGTTGATCTGCAAGCGTATGAAATGGGACTACGCGGCCTTCGTAATCTTGAACAAGTAGTGACGCAAGCTCATTCGCATGTTCGGTAGAGATTTCGTGGTGAACTGGCTTGGCTTCGTGCTGATGCTGGGCAAGCAGGTTGCTCGTCAAAAGTAAAGCAATGATACCAAGGCTTGCTTTTTTAGCTTTAACCTTTTGGAGTTGTTCGGCAAGGAAAGTAAATCGTCCTGCCGGAGCAAAAAGCGATAATACCATAGCAAGTGCCATGAGTAGATAACCAAAATAGGTAATGTTGGTGCCGAGTGCATCGTGGTTCACACTAAGCACCGTGCCTTCTTCGTTTTCTGGTGTGCTCGGATTATCCAATTCATAGGATGATTGAAAAAAGCGGTATCCATCGTAGTCAATGACGTTATTCATAAAGACGCGGCGGTTTATTTTTACGTTATTTCGCGGGTCATTAATAGTCAGTTCACTTTCAAAAGACGATGGTGAATTAGAGCCCGGATATCTGTCTAGTCTAAAATCACGGCACTCAACAGTGAAGGGGATATTTTTTTGAATGGAGCCATATTCGAGCTGATACACTACTCCGTTCATGGCAAAGCGTTCTGGTTTTGGATGCTGCCCTTTTCCGCCCTGGAGGCGCACTATTTTAGTGGCTTTTCCGTCTTTAAGTTCTACAGTTAGGTAGTCTCTGCCTGTATTCTTCTTTGCGGCTTTGATTAAAACTTTTTTGGCATGTGGGATGTGTCTCTTAAATACTACTTGTTGGTTACCGACTATATAAAGTGAAAATGGCGTAAACTCAGACCAAGTATTTAATGCATAATTTTGATAAAGGCTATCTGCTGGTGCCTGTCCGCTTGCGCGTATTTTTTCCATTTCACGCATGGGCAAGGACTTGAGGGCAACACTTGGGTAAACCCATGTTTTTCCGTCTTTGTGGTGGAGGTAAATTCCGGGGGCCTCATTTGGAGCGTTGGGGCGGGCACCTGAATAGTAAAATGGTGTTTGCCCAATCATTAGCACATCGTTTTCTGCCAAAAAGTTAGAACGTTTCCCTTCAGTAACGAGTTCTAGCGCACTTTCTTTGAATTTTTGATTGATTTGAAGGGAGTCTACGCGATCAGATTTGAAATCGATGTAGCGCAGGGTCACATTCTTCTTACCAACTTTGGTGTCGTATTCAAAATCGTTTGAATTGAATTCACTTAAATATGTTTTCCATGCTTGAAGCGTTGGCGCTGTTTTTTGTGTCATTTCCTGCGCATTGATAAGGACGTATGGATCTGCAGTGTATATAAAGTTGTTGCCTGTTCCTTCACGTATCACCATTTGTCCTTCAAAACTAATGTAGCGAGTTACAGCTGCACCAGCCAGAATCACAATGAAAGAAAGGTGAAAACTCAGCATTGCGATTTTTTCACGGCTAAACATTTTGTACCGAAAAATATTGGAAATCAAAGCCAAGGTTAAGTAGAGTAGGAGTCCCTCAAACCAAAAAGCGTTGTAAATGCTGATTTTGGCAGCTTGAATACCATAAATTGATTCGATAAATGTAGCGGCACCTATAGCAATCAAAAACGCAATTAGTCCAAGACTTGCCCAGCGCATGGAAAAAAGTGAAGAGAGGAGTTTGTCCATTCGAGGAATTTTTGTACAAAAGTAGCCAATGTATGTCCAAGATTCATCGAAAGCAATTAATCTTGTTAAAAAAAAGATGCTACGAAAATTTTCAATTTTAATCTTTTTAGGTGCTTATTTGCTTTTTTTTAAGGCCGGTGCACAAGTTGTGGATGAACCACATTCATTTTTTCGTCCTCAAACATTGCAAGTGGTGGGAGGCCAGATTTTTCGTTATTCCCTCCCATTTGGAGAGGGTGAGCGCTTGGTAGATATATTCGTTCCCAAAGGGGTGATTGGCTTAAAAAAAGTGAAGACGCTCTACATGCATGACGGGCAAATGCTCTATGATAGCACTCAAACGTGGAATAAAAAGGAATGGAAAATTGACGAGGTAGTCTCCACGACATTGGCGAGATATGCACATGATCCTTTTATAGTTGTTGGTATATACAACGATCCGTCTAACCGCTATGCCGAGTTTTTTCCACAGGCAGTAGCTGCATACATGCCTGAGTCATACCGGAAATTATTGTTAGAGAAGCTTTGGAATGGGGATCTGAGGGCGGATGCATACATCAATTGGATTGAAAACACACTTGTTCCTTTTGTAGAGCAGCAGTTTGCAGTAAGTAAAAAAACAAAAGATCGAATGGTAATGGGTTCAAGTATGGGAGGATTGATTTCACTATATGCATTATGTGAAAAACCAAGTCTTTTTGGTGGCGTCGCTTGCTTGTCTATTCATACACCCATGATCAATTATGGCATGTTTGAAGAGGGGATGGTAGACGCACTAGTGGTGCCGTTTAATCTTTATCTAGAGCAAGAGCTCAAAGCTGACCGCCGACATTTCTTGTATGTGGATCGTGGTACTGAAACCCTTGATTCTGTTTACGAACCATACCACTCGCTTCTGCTCCAAACTCTTGCCAATGTAGGATACGATACGGACAATCCTCGGTTTCTAGAAGCTATTGTTAATGGTGCAGGTCACGACGAAGACGCATGGGCCGATCGATGGCATGTCCCGCTATTATTCATGATTTCGCGTAACTATTCCCAATAGTTTTCTACATTTGTTTTACTCAATCAAGCATGAAAAGAATTTTATTATTTGGTGCAGGTTTGTCTGCCTCCACCCTAATTAAATACATCCTGGACAATAGTGAAGCTGAATCTTGGCACTTAGATGTAGTGGATCAAAATTTAGATGTATTACAATCAAAGCTAGGAGGACATCCTAATGCCACGGCTCATTCTTTTAATGCCCTAGAGTCTGAACAAAGAAGACCATATATCGCTCTTGCAGATTTAGTTATCTCAATGCTTCCGCCCATGTATCATGTGGATGTAGCAAAGGATTGCATTGCTTTGCAAAAGCACCTGATTACGCCCTCCTATATTTCTACCGAAATGCGAGCTTTGGATTCCGAAGCAAAAGAAGCCGGCATCATTATCATGAATGAAATTGGCGTTGATCCTGGTATAGACCACATGAGCGCGATGCGAATTTTAGATCATATCAAGGCAATAGGAGGGAAAATAGAATCGTTTAAATCTTATTGCGGTGGGCTTATAACACCAGATTCCGATACGAATCCTTGGCATTATAAATTCACTTGGAATCCAAGAAATGTAGTATTAGCCGGACAGGGTTCTGCTGCCTGCTACCGCGAAATGAACGAATTGAAATATTTGCCTTATCATCGATTGTTTCAACGCTTAGATCATATTGAAATTGAAGGTTATGGTCAATTTGAAGGATATGTAAATCGTGATTCACTCAATTATTTAGAAACTTACCAAATTCAAGATATTCCTACGATTTTTAGAGGCACCTTGCGCAGACCACCTTTTTGTGAGGCATGGGATATTTTTGTTCAACTTGGTATGACCGATGATGCCTATATGATGAAGAATGCCGAGTCGCTCACCCCTCGTCAATTTCTCAATGCTTTTTTACCTTTTCAAAAAGGAGTAAGCGTAGAGGAAAAATTTTTGAAGCTCGTCGATTATCGGAAGGATTTGTATGACTCATTCGAATACTTGGGGCTTTTTAACGACCGTGTAACATTTGGTATTCCCGATGCCAGCCCAGCTCATATGCTACAGCAGCTTTTAGAGGATAAATGGAAATTAGCTCCGGGCGATAAAGATATGATTGTAATGTATCATGAAATCATTTATCGCAAAGGAGAAATTGGCTATGTTATTTCAAGCGCCATGGTGGCTGAAGGTCAAGATGACCGATATACTGCTATGTCAAATACAGTTGGCTTACCAGTCGGAATTGCTGCAAAATTGATATTAAACAATAAAATTCATGAAAAAGGGGTGACCCTACCGGTAAGACATGAAATTTATTCACCAATTCTTGCTGAACTCGAACAATTTGGCATTACCTTTAAAGAATCTGAAAAACAAATCTAAATGGACAATCAAGAGAATCAAATGAATATTGAATTATCGGAAGACATTGCTTTAGGAGTGTATTCCAACTTAGCGATAATAACGCACTCACCTGCAGAGGTAGTCTGTGATTTTGTCCAGTTGATGCCCGGAATGCCAAAGGGAAAAGTTAGATCTAGAGTACTCATGACTCCACAAAACGCAAAGCGTTTCCTGCAAGCATTAGCTGAAAATATTGAAAAGTACGAGCAAAACTTCGGTGTAATAGACGAACCCCAGGCAGGGTTTCCGCCAATGAATTTCGGTACACCAAACACAATGGCATAAGTACCAATGTGGACGCTCAGCGTTTGTATCCCTATATACAATTCTGACGTTCGGGCGTTGGTAAATGACCTTTGCTTTCAAATAGGTGAACTCTCCCCTTCATCTATTAACATAGTGCTCATAGATGATGCCTCAGATCCCATCTATAGAGAATTGAATTGTTTCACTGACCCTTTTGTTCGGTTAATTCAATTAACTCAAAATATTGGACGCTCAAAGATCCGAAATACTTTTTTGTCTCAAACAGATGCTAAATATCTTCTTTTTATCGATGGAGATAGCACCATACAGAATAAGCAGTTTTTAAAAACATATGTTGATTATTTAAATCAAGAGTCGGTTGATGTATTGGTTGGCGCCAGTGCTTATCAGCAACAGAAGCCAAAAAGAAGTGAGTATTTACGCTGGAACTATTCTAGCCATCGTGAGAGTTTAAACTTCCAACAACGGCTGCACAATCATAGCGCTGGATTCAAGACTAATAACTTTTTAATCAATCGTGAGATCCTTAAGTTAATTCCATTTGATGAGCGCATCAAAGGTTATGGTCATGAAGACACACTTTTGGGTCTTCAGCTAGAAGCTCATCAAATTCAAATTGCGCACATTGACAATCCTGTTTGGAACTTTAAACTTGATTCTAACAGTCAGTTTTTATCCAAAACAACTCAAGCACTTCAAAATTTATTATGGATAGAAAAAAATTATCCAGAGTTACCTCTTAGAAACACAAATAAGTTACTAAACATTTACCGAAATATGCTAGATAGTAATATACTGAAATTCATAATGCCTTTAAGTATACTATTCTTACCTGTTTTTAGGAATTTACTCAAGTCAGGCTTAGCACCGCTATTTGTGTTTGATCTGTATCGCGTCTTTAAAATCTATCAATTAGATAAAAACTCGCTGCACGACTTGCGCTAAAATTTCTTTGTCGACTCCCCAATGTTCAACTTTAGCAGCTTTTTTGCAGTTCTCAGAAAAGAGGGTGAGTCTTTGAGGGTCATTCAGTAGTTTATTTATTGCTCTTGCAATCTCAAAGGAACTTACTTCACCTAGAATCAAACCACAATCATGCGTTTTGACTAAGCGAGAAATTTCGATAAGTGGACCAGCTAGAATTGGCGTTCCCGCCTGAATGTAGTCAAACACTTTGTTAGGTAATGCCAAAGCATAATTTAGACTTAAGGGTTTGTCCAATGCAAGTCCGAGGTCGGCAGCTGCAGTATATCTGAGCAATTCATGATAAGGAATCCTTCCCACAAATCTTACTTTTGATTCGAGTTGTAATTCAGAAACCATTTTCTTTACAGCTGGTATGACATCGCCGTCTCCTACTAAAAATAATACCGCATCTGATATCTGTTGCATCGCCATTACTGATTCCTCAATACCGCGTTCTACATTCAGCCCACTTCCTTGAATAATTAACATTGCTTGGGTCTCACTTAGGCCTAAAAATGATTTAGGATGTGCCTCTATCATTTCTAAACGCATCGGTACATTTCTAACAACACTAACCTTTAACGGATATTTCTCCTGAAAAATTTCAGCAATGGACTGATTAACGGTAATCATTTCTCCGAGATGAGGCAGTATTTTCTTTTCCAATGTAATCCATATTTTCTGAACACCAGGCCGCCCAACTAATTCTGGCACTTCCGTGAAAAGTTCATGGCTATCATACAGAATAGGCTTGCGCTTGAGGCGGCTTGCTAGAAACGCGGCAGGAAGCGTATCTAGGTCGTTAGCAAAAATGAAATCCTGTTTATTAAGAAGTAAAATCAATAACAACCGTATGTTCAGCTCAGCGTAAAATAAAGCGCCTTTTTCAAAGTAAAGCCGAAGTCTCCGTACTCCATAGCTGCGTTTTGGCATCGAGGGGCTATTTTTTTTCTTTCTACCAAGCAATTCAATTTGATAACCTAACTCTTCCAAAACCAAACAAGATCTGTGAACGCGGTTGTCTGTAGCGAGGTCACTCGAGACGGTCATGAAAACTCTTTTTTGCTGCATCGAAACAAATGTAAGGATTTCCCGTAATCGAAGCCTGTTATCGAAATGGGCGCTTGAAATAGTTTCTTTAAATTTTTTCAAAAACTCTTTGTGATAAAAAAAAGTTTTGTACATTTGCAATCCCAAAACGCAGGTTAAGGGTAACGTTCTTTCAACATTTTATGAATATCCAACATTCAAAACAATACAAGCCGATGTAGCTCAGTTGGCCAGAGCAGCTGATTTGTAATCAGCTGGTCGGGGGTTCGAATCCCTCCATCGGCTCTATGTTGGGGA
>JAURNL010000093.1 GCA_030830205.1 Crocinitomicaceae bacterium
CAACTACTCCCGTTAAATCTTCTGTCGTTTGACCATTACTCCAACTGTATGTGTAGCCCGGTACTCCCCCTGATACTGATAAATCAACTCCACCCGTTGGCGTACCAAAACATAAGGCACCTGATGGATATAAAGTGACGGCTAAGGCACTTCCAGGTGCAGTAACAAATCCAGAATAAGTAGCTGTACAGCCATTGCTATCGCTGACAATAACAGAATATGTACCCGCGCTTAAATCAAATAAATCCTGAGTTGTTGCGCCATTGTTCCAATTATAGGTAAATGGACTTGTGCCGCCTGTTATTGTTAAATCTACAATACCATTGGTGTCTCCTAAACAAACAACATTATAAACTGTAGCATTGACAGTGAGCGGTCCTACTGGTTCTGTTATATCAAAACTTAAAAACATACCACAACCCAACACATCCTCAACATTTACGTAGTATTGCCCTGATGCAAGATTTGTAACGTCTTGTTCTATTGCACCGGTTCCCCATTCATACACATATCCTGGCATACCACCAGAAGGTGTAAGATCTATCCATCCGTCTGCACCGCCATAACAATTTACAGGGTAAACGGTCGAGGCAACCATAACGGTATTAGAAGGGTCTAGGATTTCTACAGGTAACGATTCCTGACAACCGTTTGCATCAGTGACTGTTATTACATAAATCCCATTCTGTATACCCGTAATATCTTGAGTAATAGCCCCATTATTCCAACTATAAGTGTAGCCGGGTGTACCGCCTACCACACTTGTATTTATCGATCCAGCAACAGAATCTAGACAATTCGCATTCGTATGGGTCTCGGTAATCGTCATTGAGGTTAGAGGCTGGGTCAGTGTAATACTGTCCATCTCAGTACAATTATTTGCGTCTGTTACTGTAACTACATATGTCCCTGCTGGCACTCCTGAAATGTCCTCTGTAGTTGCACCATTTGACCATGCAAAACTAAATGGAGCAACACCTCCAGTTACACTAAAATCTACAGAACCTGTTGAGTCATTTAAGCACAAAATATCTTGTCCTGTAATTGAAGTAAGGATAGGAATGGCTAAATTGAGTACCGTAACAGACAATGATTCAGCACAACCATTTCCGTCTTCAACTTGAACTGTATAGGTGCCTGCAGACGCTAGATTAACATCCTCATTAAAAGTAAGATTACTCCATACATATGAATACGGAGAGGTTCCTCCGCTGGTTGTAAGGTCTATTGATCCTGGGCCATCGCAGCCTGCATCCACGTGCGTTTCAGTTAGAACAAGTGGGCCTTGTGGTTGAGTTACAACAAATGTTTGCCCGATTGTGCAAAGATGATCATCGGTAACGAGAACACTGTATGTTCCTGCAGGCAAGGAATTTATATTCTGGGTGCTAAATTGACCAGCATTCCAGCTGTAAATATAGGGTGTAGTGCCTCCAGATACGGCAATATTAACAGCTCCATCGTTATCTCCAAAACAAGCTATTGGGGTAACTAACCCTGACATAGATAGTGGTGCAACTGGTTGTTGAATAGTAGCACCATAGGTGATTTCACATCCATTCACATCCGTAATTTGAACGTTATAAGTACCTATTGGTAAACCTGTTAAATCCTCCGTTGTAGTTCCAATTGACCAACTGTAAGCATATGTTGGCGTACCGCCTGAAACCGCAATGTCGATAGAGCCTGTTGCATCACCATAGCACAATACATTTTGTTGAGTATGTGTTACAGAAAGGGGTTGTAATGGTTGAGTCACGGTAGTTTCTATGGAATCTTTACAATTGTTGGCATCCGTGACGACCATTTCATAAATTCCAGCCTGTAAATTAGATAGATTCGGGGTAATTTGCCCGTTTGACCACAAGATTGTGTAAGGCAAGGTGCCGCCCGCTATTGTTGTTGAAATTGCGCCATTTGTTCCAGCATAACAAAGTACTGCTGTTGGGCTTGCTGTTAAGGCAAGGTCAATTGGTTGAGAAAGTGTTACACTAGAAGAAGAAACACAGCCATTAGCATCGGTAACTGTTAGTGTATATGTGCCGATAGGCAAATCAGAGATACTTGTTGAACTAGCACCATTACTCCATGAATAGGTGTAAGGAGCCGTTCCTCCGCTAACGGAACTGGAAATGCTTCCATCCGAGGCTCCAAAACAAGAAATTTGTTGTCCATTATAATCACTCGTGACTTGCAAACTCACGATTAAGGTGTCTGGTTGTGTAATCGTAAAACTCGTATCAGACTGACAAGTAAAATTGTCTGTTGCAACAAGTGAATACAACCCTGGGCCTAAGTTGGAAATATTATTGGTCGTCTGGCCACTTGTCCAAAGATAATTAATTGGTGCACCACCAGTTACACTTGTTGATATGGCCCCATTAGCCGCATTATAACAAGAAACATTGGTCAAGGATACCAAAGAAATGGTTGGTTCCGGATTGACTACAATGCTGTTGGTAATGTTGTTAAAGGTACATGCAGATCCATTAAATGTTACATCAAGTTCATAGACCCCAGAGTTGAGGGTGCTGATATTTGCAACAAAAGGATTATGAGTAGTATCTGTAAATCCTTGAGGACCTGACCAAAAATAATTTGCCCATTGCGAGTAAATAGTATTTAGCTGGAGTGTATCACCTGGACACAATGGATCATTTACAGAAAAATCTACCGGTGGACAAGATGCAGTAGATATCGTTACCTCATTATTAGCCGAAGTAGGGCAACCAAAAGCATCGTAAACATCAGACGTACCATTGTTGGTTACCGTATTACCTGAAAGAGAACCCGTTCCAAATATATAAGCTTTGTTTTCAAGCGTTGAGTCACATTTCAAAATAAGACAATCACTGGAGACCTGTACTTGAAACTTAACCAAAACACTATCCAAAGATGTATTGACCATACTTCCTCCTGAACTCGCATTTGCACCAGTGCCCACTCTGTATTTAACAAATCGATTTACGGGGTCATACTCCGCTTGATCGTCTCCGGGGGCATCCGTTTTAGGCCCTACATTGGGGCCGTTTACCACAACCAGTGAATTTGGGACATATTCTGTTCGAATATCTAGCGTATCTGTAATGTAACAGTTCAATGCGACGTCTGAACCAATATTTTTCCCGGAAACCGTGTATTCTAAAATATCACCAGGCATAACAGAACCTCCATTAAGGTCATTAACAAACACGGTTGCCCGTAAATCAGGTTCATATATATCAATGGCAGAGGTGATTACCCTAGAAAGAATGGTCTCTGAAACTGTTGTTACTCTGATGTTTGCCGAAGTGGCGCCATTGGCTAAATAATTTTGCGTAGAGTTGTTTGGAATGAAAATATTGGCATCATAGCCCAATGTATTGTTATAGCTTGGATTTCGAAATGGGGTTAATACTGCATTATAGGAAATTGAGCTATTGTAGAGGTCAGTTGCATTATGAAGGGCATCTGAAACCTGAACATAGTTAGTTCCTACACCATTAAATAAGAGTTGATCTCCCGTTTGAGAACGGTCGCCGTCATAAGCCACAACACCCAGCTCAAAAGTCACTGCGCCAGATAATGGGGTTAAGAAACCAGAGATAGGAATAGTCACTGTATTCGATGAAAAACCTTGACTAACATTCGCCAAACCATCAAATACTGTAAGATTTTTATACGGATCAGAGATATTTTTATAAACAACAACAATAGTCCATCCACCAAAGAGATTACTGCTATTGACCTGCTGTACTTGATCCGCAATGGTAAAGCGGCCTTTAATGCCAGCTGACTGCACAATATTGGTAATATTTTTGAAACAGAAATAGGAAACTGCACCTGTAGTATTATTTATCGTTTGATCTGCAACTAGAGACTGGTAAGAGCCATTGTTAACCTTTAGTTTAATATTGCTTCTATTAACATAATTAGCAGTTGAGGTATTAATTTTACCTCCCCAGTATAACCCAGCCCAACTTATTTCTGAACAATTTGGAAGGTTTAGACTATCACTTGAAGACATGAAAGTCGTAGGATCATTATCAATGTCAACATAGGACATAGTATAACTATTGTTTTGTCCGTTGCCTGCTGGAGGAATTTGCGCTTGGGCGTTGGTACAGCTCGTGGAAGAATTACATGAAACTGAAACATTAGAAATAAATCGAATACCTCCTTTTTGTTGAGTTTGGTAACGAATATTAAAAGGACTAACGATTTGAGCTATAGTAGCAATGGATGTTCCAAATGTAAGCGCAAATGCAAACAGGAGTTTCAAATAAAAGTTGGTATTTGGAGAATAGTTATCTTTCATGCAGGTTCTTGGAGAGTTAACAGCTTGATTATAACGAAAAAGGCCACCAAAAGGTTGCCTTTTTATGTTGATTAAAATACTACCAATTCTAAAGAGGAATATTACCGTGCTTTTTTTGAGGTAATGCTTCTGCTTTTTTCTCAAGCATTTTGAATGCGCTGATCAATACACTTCTTGTCTCCGAAGGCAAAATTACCTCATCGATTATTCCTCTTTCAGCCGCACGATAAGGATTGGCAAAAGTTTCAGCGTATTCAGCTTCTTTTTCGAGCCATTTTTCTGCAGGATCAGTAGCAGATGCTATTTCTCTTTTGAAAATAATTTCAGCGGCCCCTTTAGCACCCATTACTGCTATTTCTGCCGTAGGCCAAGCAAAACTGAGGTCTGCACCCAAACTTCGCGAGTTCATAACGCAGTAGGCGCCACCATAAGCTTTTCGAGTTATGACTGTAATTTTAGGCACGGTAGCTTCTGCAAATGCGTAAAGCAATTTTGCTCCATGGGTAATAATTCCCCGCCATTCTTGATCTGTTCCTGGTAAAAATCCAGGGACATCCTCAAGGACAAGAAGCGGAATGTTAAATGAATCACAAAAGCGTACAAATCTGGCGCCTTTTCTCGATGCGTCGATATCGAGTACACCTGCCAAAGATGCCGGTTGATTGGCAACAATTCCAATGGTACGACCTTCTAATCGGGCAAATCCAACTACAATATTTTTTGCAAAATCTTCATGCACCTCCCTAAAACTATTATCATCTACCATGCAGTCGATAACGCGTTTAATATCATAAGGAATATTGGCATTTTCGGGTAAAATTTGCTCAATTTGCTTGCTTTTGGAGGGCTGAAAACTAAAAACTGGCGTAGTAGGAGCCTCCTCATTTGCATTTTGCGGTAAAAAAGTCATAAGGTCGCGGGCCTTGCGAATACAGTCTACATCGTTAGCTGCAGTGAAGTGGTTTACTCCCGATTTTTCAGCATGTGTTTTTGCCCCCCCTAAATCTTCGGAACTCACTTCTTCATGAGTTACTGTTTTGACCACGTTGGGACCAGTAACAAACATGTAAGAAGTCTCCTCCACCATAAAAATAAAGTCTGTAAGTGCAGGAGAATATACTGCTCCTCCAGCACATGGGCCCATAATAAGCGAAATTTGAGGTACCGTCCCTGAGGCACGCGTATTGCGAAAGAAAATATCAGCATACCCACTCAAAGAAACTACACCTTCTTGAATTCTAGCACCGCCGGAATCATTCATTCCAATAATTGGAGCTCCATTTTTCATGGCCATATCCATAATCCGACAAATCTTGGCCGCATGCGTCTCAGACAGAGAGCCTCCAAGAACCGTAAAATCTTGAGAATAAACATAAACCAAACGCCCATGGATTGTTCCATAGCCAGTAATAACACCATCGCCGAGGAATTTTTGTTTATCGAGGCCAAAATTGCTTGACCGATGTTCTACAAAAGCGCCAATCTCTTGAAAACTATTTTCGTCAAGTAAGAGTGAAATGCGCTCTCGGGCAGTGAGCTTTCCTTGTTGATGCTGTTTATTGATGCGTTCAGTTCCTCCGCCTTGATGGAGAGCCTCGCGTTTATCTTGGAGTTGTTGTTCTTTTGCCATAGTAATCTTGAACAACAAAAATACAGATTTTAGTTCTTTAAAAAAGCGGCTCTATTTTCCAACAGAATGAGCACAAGCCAAGCGGCTAAAAAGAAAGTGATTTCTACATTTGCTGACCAATTGAAAATCGCCAAGCATAATGACATCAGCATGAGGATTAGAGAGGCCATTAATAAGCGCGTTCCAAGTTTTTTAGCTACAAGCATCGGATTAAAATAACCCGTGGTCATGATTTCCATTCGCTGCCGAGAGCGCTCAGTATAAATGAGCAGCGGTACAAGGATAATGCCCTGCGGAATGAAGAAATCTGTATACCAAAAAAAGTCTGAAAAGGCTGTTGTAAACCGCCAAGTAGGTTCGGTCAAAACCATATAGAAATGTGCAAGCACAATAAAACTCAGGTAAAACAACGTTGGGCGTAAAAGGAGTTGGGCATTTCGACTTTCTTTGCGATAGAAAATAAAAATCAACCTTATGCTCAAATCAAAAATGATAAACAATAAAATAAAATAGAGATCCCAGCTCCAAAAAATGTACCCCAACATTGGCAATAAAAAATCGCCGAGAATTTCGCTAATTATTTGGGCTTTCTTCATATACGTTTGCGTAAAACTTTGACACGGTCTTTAGAAAGTTGATAAGTCGAATCTACTTTCAAGGCTTTAGCATAAGTAAATAGCGCGTTCGTTAGGTCATTTCGGTCTTCATATAGCAGTCCCATATTGTGATAAGAAGGAATATGTTGTGGATTAACCTTTACAGCTTTTTTATAATAGAACATTGCGCTATCAGGCTGATTGTAGGTAAATTGGGCCAAATATCCTAAATGAAAAAAACCATCGGCATATGTAGAATCTACTTTAGTCATTTTACGATACAATCGCCTTGCTGCTGCAGGCTGTCCGAATTTTTCTTTGGCAAAAGCCAATGCGTAAATCACTTCGGAATTTTTAGGTTGTAATTGATAGGCGGTCATGTATTTTTCGATGCAGATAGGATTGTTTTCATACTCATAGAGCGATCCTAACAAAAGATAAGTCATATAATAGTTAGGGTCTTGCTGAACAGCAGTTTCATATGAAGAAATAGCCAATTTGATGTTGTTCTCAAACTTATAGATGGTCCCTTTTAAGATATATGCATCGCGATAGGTTTTGTCTATGCGGAGCGCTTCGTTGATATATTTAAAAGCTTTGTCATAGTCACCTAGCAGCACGAGCGTATTAGCCAAGCCGATCAAAGCGGCTACATTTTTTGGCGCCTTCTTAACTAAGTTTCGGTACATAGTAAAAGCACGAAAGATATCGTCGGCGCTGCGGTTTGGCTTATTGATGAGGCATTCAGCATACAATACTCGAGCCTCAATGTTAGTAGAATCTAGCCGAAAGGCTTTTGCCCCATAGTTCAATGCTTTATCAAAAAGCAATGAATCCATTAAGTTATTCCCCTTTTGAATAAGTAATTCCAATGAATCTGGATGAGCTGCTAAGAGTTGATCAAGGGATTGTTTTTTGCTTGAACCTTGTTTTGGATTGCTACAGCCAACTATTATAAGACCACTTATAAAGAAAAAAGAGATAATGCGCATATTACAAAATTAAGATTTTGAATTGGATTCTTTCTTGCGTAATTTTGTAACGTAAAATTAAGTTATGAAGCGTAGTATCATTCTTGTTGTTCTTTTCCTGCTAACAAACGTTCAACAAATAGTAGCACAAGGTTGCTCCCAATGCAAAATGCTCGCTGAACAAGGCAATGGACTAGATGAAAATAGCTTTGCAGGCAACATCAATGGAGGCATACTTTATCTTATGCTAATCCCCTACCTCATATTGCTGTTTTTATTTAGAAAGCAGATTTTCAATTTTATCAAAGGACTTTTTAGTCCAAAAGCCTAATCCCAAAACACCACTACTTTCCCCATTGTTTGACCAAGGCCTAGGGCCTCGTGTGCCTCGAAAAACTGCCCCATTTGGTAACACGATACATTGGGTAATTTGATCGCTCCATCTCGATACAAGCGCAGCATGGCTTTCATTGAATTTTGAATCACCTCTGGTTGGGTTTCAGCAATTTTTAGCATATTAACGCCTAGCAAGTTTTTAGATTGCATCATTAAGCCAATGGGCAAAATGAAACCCATTTCCCACAAAAAAGATAATTTGCCAATAATTCCTTTTCGGGTGGCCAAATCTGCACCACCAAATAGGAATAACCTTCCTCCGGGCCCTAATAATTTAAGATCTTTTTTAGCCGCAATCCCTCCCACTGCGTTAAATGAAGCGGTGAGTCCATTTGGGCCAAATGAGGAAGCGACAACTGTCTCATAGGATTCATTGTTATAATTAACTACAACATCTACTCCTAAACTCCTGACATAGTTTGCTTTCTGATCTGAACCAATTTTGGCAACAACAGTTGCTCCTTTATTCTTGGCAAGTTGGATTAAGAAACTCCCTACGCCGCCGCCCGCTGCATGAATCAATACTTTATCATGAGCCTGAATGGGTGAAAGAACTTCTGCCATGTAGTGAGCCGTTACACCTTGCGTTGCAAAAGGCAATGCACTTTGAGCGGACAACTCTCCAATTGGAACAATTGCATTTGAAGTAGTTTTGGCGTGTCTAGCATAGGCACCAAAATGTGAAAAAGCCAATACACGCTCACCCAATAATGCTGGGTCAACAGCAGCGCCTATTTCGATAACACGTCCAACGAGTTCATAACCGAGTACACATGGTTTAGGTGGTGCCTCTCGATATAAGCCAAGGCGAGCCATCACATCTGCATAGTTCAGACCAAAGGCTTCACTAGCAATTAATACTTCATCCTCTTCAAGCGGAGAAAGGGTTAAATGTTGAAGCTTAAATGCTTCTTTGGCACTTCCATTTTTTACTAGTACAAAAGCTTCTGTCTGCATTAGAAGCGAGCTGTAATACCCCCCATTACTTGGAAAGGCTGAACAGGGTAACTATACCAACGATTGTAACGTTGCGCCGCTAAATTATTAGCCTGAATAAATAATGAAACCCTCGGTGTGTAACGGTATTCCAAGCCTAAATTGACATCTACAATTGCCCCCAGGTCAACATAAGATTGCTCTCCTTGAATTTGAGCATTTGGAGCTGTGGCACGAACTAGTGCCTTACGACCCGTTTCGATATTTGCATCTATTTGGGCATAAAATTTATCATACAAGTTATAGGAACCACGCGCAGTGAATTGCAATTCAGGAAGATTCCATGCATAGGCATTATGATAACACTGATATATATTATAGCGTCCCAAAACATCAATCTTCAATTTCTCTCCTGCCTGATAACTTAACGATCCTTCAAATGTAGTTTGGTTAAGGGTGTCGTAAATTACGGTTAAGTAATTATCATAAGCAAAAACTGTATCAGTTACAAAGAATGCCTTATTTTCTATATGTAAGAAATGAAGCCCAATATTGAAACTCAGAGATTGGCTCAGAGTGCCTTTGAATCCAGCATAGATGTCATATGGATTATGTTCATTCCGCAAGGCAACATTTGTGCGAATAAACGGATTGATTTGTGTTAAACCTTGGATGGTATTTTGTTTAAGTCCTCCTTTTAAACCAATGTATGGAATAAAAATATTGTTAAACATCGCATATTTAAATTCTGCATTTGGATAGACAAAAAAGTCTGTTCCCGCTTGTCTAATATCTGCTGTAATTGTTACGCCTAGCTCTACCTTGAGTCGATCACTCAAGGCCTGAGTCCAAACACCAGGCTTGAAATCTATAATGCTATTTTTAACCACAAAACCAGTGTCTCCAAAAGTATAAACACTATCTAAAATACCGCGTTTGTACGCATTATTTCTAAGGCCTAAATCGGCGTAAAAATGCTCATTTTTGTAATTGTACCAACCACGTGTTTTGATCGCAAAATTATCCTCTTTGGTTCGCCAAATTTTGGCAGAATCTAGTGGAAGCGTCATAAAATGATGGTAATTTGCCTCAAAAGACAAATTCAGTCTTGCGGAGTCTCCACGCAGCCAATGATAAGCAAGTGTTCCATTCATTAACTGAAAACGTTGGGCAATGCTATCCGCAGCGATAGTATCATTAGGAATACCGTAATAATGGAAACCGTTGTTGTTGTAATTTCCATCAACCTTGAACTGATAATTACGCTCGTTAAGTCCAAAATAAGCGTTGGCCGAACTACGGTCATATTGTGCGGGGGCATATATTGTCTTGGAACGGTCTTTAATTTCACCAAAGGAGCTTAGGTGTTTCAGATGTGCACCATAAACTAAATTCCTCGAACGATCTGAGGTATAGTAAACTTCACCCAAAGGCATAATAACTGAGCCAATACCAGCTCTTACATAAAAAGGGTAGAGCTTAGATAATTGCTCGGAGGTTTCAACTGTTGCTGCCTCTATGGTATCGAGTAAAATTTCAGTCTCTGCCTTAAAAAATAATAGCGGATAGTCTTTTACAACTGTTGCCTTTACGGAATCAATAATTTTGGGATTTTCCAATATCCGAGTTGCGGGCTCCACCTGCTGGTTGGTAATAGTATAAACAATAATGCTGTTATCTCCTTGCTGTGCCCAAATTTGGAGCCCAGTAAGTAGAAAAATGAATGTGCTGATCAATCCTTTCATGGCTTAGTCTTCGTTGATTTCAATTTTCATTTCTGGTTGTGGCTCTTCATTCACTGAAGGATTTTTGAGCTGCATGAGTTCATCCCATAAATCTGAGGCTTCAGCCAAGACGCCATCTTGTTGATCTGGATAAAAATCGAGAACAGACTTGAGCGTTTGCTCAGCCTGAAACAAATCATCTCTATTCATATGCACACGGGCCTGAAGCAATAAACCTTTAGCAACCCAATAATTATAGCTCGGCTTCATTTTGAGCAATGCTTTCACCTCTACTTCGGCCTCGTCATACATTTGCTGACCAAAATATATGTTGGCTAATAGATACTTGGCCTCTGAACCCATTGATGTAGTCGTATTTTTTACCAACCATTCTAGCGACGGCTTTGCCGCCTCAAACTGATTAAGGTGATAATTAGAGAGTCCTATTGCATACTCAGCCTCAACTTTTAACTGTGGAGTTAAACCGGCATTTTCTAATACAAATTGCGCATTTTCAATAGCAAGCTTGTAGTTGAATACCATAAATGCGCAACGCATAATACCCAATTTTGCATCAAAGGTACTTGTTGGTTTAGCGGCTACATTTTCTAATTTTTGGTAATACTTTAATGCTTTTTCGTAATTCTTATTCAAGTAAAAGTATGCGGCTGTTTTAGCTGAAGCAAATTCAGCATATGTTGTTACGGAAGTGGCTAAATACTTCTCAAACTGAGCAATAGCTGCGCTTGTATCCTTGATTTTGAGAAGGCTATGACCATAATAGAAGAAAGTTTCATTGACGTAGCGGCCATTTGGAAACTTGGTTAAATAGATTTCAAATTTCTCTACAGCCTCTCTAAAATTAGTATCCTGATACGCCGCAAGAGCTGGTGAATAAAAAATATTTTCTTTTTCTTCCGTAGAAATATTAGCGCACGGATATCGGTCTATTACTTCAGAGGCCAAATCGGGTTTTTTCATTGCATTATATACGTCTATTAGACTGAGCACAACCTTTTTACAAACCTCTCGTTGTTGCTCATAAGTTGCTAAAA
The DNA here is from genome assembly GCA_030830205.1 of Crocinitomicaceae bacterium. Taxonomy (GTDB): domain Bacteria; phylum Bacteroidota; class Bacteroidia; order Flavobacteriales_D; family Crocinitomicaceae; genus UBA952. The sequence goes on from JAURNL010000093.1 coordinate 11,606, forward strand.
TGTCCATATAAGCTTGTTCCGATTTGATATAATCCCATTTTTTATAGTAGATGTCTGCTACATCAAGCTGAACATCCAAAATATAGGGGGATTTTGGAAACTCCAATAAGAAAGTTTGGTAAGTACTTAACGCATCGTCATAATTGAGCTGTGACATGTAAGTCCTCGCTAACTCATATTGCGCATTCATACGGTATTTTGATACGGGCTCTTCTTTGAGTAACTTGCTTAACGTAAGTACTTTTTCAGCCAATTGGCCATTAAATCCTTGCGCTTTGGCCAAATAGAAAAGTGCCTTATCATTGAGTGCAGAATTAAGATTGTAGGCTTGTTGATAATATAGAATTGCTTGCAGATTTTGCTTGTTGACATAATATGCATCTGCAATACGAAAAGTAGCATCTACCACTTTTAGCTCTTTGCTAGGGTTAAGTTGCAAATAAGTTCTGAATGATTGGATTGCTTCGTCACGCTTGCCTTGTTCAAAATAAGCGTATCCAATATTATAGTAGGCATCGACTTTCTCTGGTAAGGCATTTGATGCTGGAGAATTTATGAAATCGCGATACATATTGATCGCTGCAGGCAACTCTTTTTTTCGGAAAGATATATCCGCCATCCAATAACGGGATAGGGCAACCATTTGTGGGTCCATCGGATAGGTATCTACACGCTTAAAAGCATTGTAAGCTTCGGTTAATTGGCCTTTTTGAAATAACTCTACACCATAGTTGAAGGCAACGGTTTGATACACTTTTTTAAGTTGTGCATCTTTAGACGGTAGTTTTTCAATAGATTCGAGAGCCTTAGCAAAATTAGAGGTATTGGTATAGACATTTACCAAATACTGATATACATCGCGCTTTCTTTTTGAATCTGGGTATTGACTGAGGTAATTTTCAAAAGCACGAACAGATTCATCATATGGATTGATGTCTACCTTAAAAGACAAGACTGCAAATTGAAACAATGCATCCTCTTTAATCTGGGGGATAAATGTCATTTCCGCAGCACGTTCAAAAGCACTTCGAGCCGGCAAGAGTTTATTTAATTGTAAATAAGCATCGCCGATTTGATACATTGCAATTTGACACAAACTATCTCTGGATCGAGTAACGCGATCGAAATTTTTAATGGCTTTCTCAAACTGTTTGTTTTTGTAATAAGCATAACCCAATTCATAGTAGTCATCTCGGGTTCCGCGAGCATTTTGATGATAGCGCTCTAAAAACGGAAGTGCTAAATCAAATTTACCCATTTGATAATAGGCATTACCAATGATATGCTGGATATCAAATTCATTATTCACAAAACCACAATTCAATACCGTTGGTGCAAAATCAATTACTTCTTGATATTTACCTTGTTTGTATAAAATTTGTGCAATGTAATAAGGCACAACTCCACAGAATGTAGAATCCTTTTGTAGAGCTTGAAATCCTTCTAATGCCTCTTGTAATGAAGAGCGCAAATAACTTATATGGGCATAATAATAAAGTGCCGGTTTAGCGTATTGTGTACTGCCATCCTTAATATCTTTAAATGCTAAGTAAGCAACGTCTTCGTCTTCATTTTGGTAAGCAGAATACCCCAATTTAAATAAGACCTCTTCTTTTTGATTTGCACTTAGACTTGCTAAATTGATTTGAGCAAAAGCTACTTGTGCATTAAGGTAATCTTCCGATTGAAAATAATTTGAGCCTACCCCTATTGCAATATCATTTTTGAAATTATTTTCAGGATACGTTTTATTAAATTGCTCTAGCAACGGAATTGCATCATTGTTATAAAGCTTTAGTGCAGACATGCCCTCGTAATAATAGGCCTTTATTAAGTAAGGGTCATGTTCGTTGCGCTGTTGACTCTGGCAACGATTGATAAAGACCCTGAACTCCTGTTTTGCCGCGGCATATTGAGCTTTAGTAAATAATTCTTCAGCATTGAAAAATGCCGTATTTTCTCCGCTATATTTAACGGATTCCTGTGCCCAAATGAATAAAGGGAAACACAACAGGAAGACAAGATAACGCAAGTTACGATTCATAGAATGTAAAATTAATGGGGGCGTGGGCCCAACTTGACCACTACATCCAAAAGTTTTAAACCTGAATTTGTTAAGATAAAATCGCAGCATTTGATATTTGGTTACGACATATTGAACACATTTGTGTAAAAATAGAACTTGTGTCAAATGTCATCGCATTGGCTGCGGCCAATATTTACCAACAAGATCAACTGATCTTAGCAGATGTTCAACTTGAACTTTCTGCGCAATCCTTTGCATATCTTATAGGGAAAACCGGAAGTGGTAAAAGTAGCCTACTGAAAACCCTTTATGCCGAAATACCCTTAATTGAAGGTGAGGGGGAAGTATGTGGTTACACATTGAAAGGACTCAAACGCAAGAATATTGCATTTCTCCGTCGTAAAATTGGAATTGTTTTTCAAGATTTTCAGTTGCTTACGGACCGAAATGTACTTGACAATCTCAAGTTCGTTTTAGGGGCAACCGGTTGGAAGGACAAAAAATTAATTGAACAACGTGCGCTCAATTGTTTACAGCTTGTTGGTATAGAACAAAAAGCAAATTCCCTGCCCCATATGCTCTCAGGAGGTGAGCAACAAAGGGTTTCAATCGCACGAGCTCTACTCAATCAACCTGCACTTATTCTTGCAGATGAACCAACAGGAAATCTTGATCCAGAGACCTCAAAAGAAATCATGGAACTTCTTTTAGCAGTAGCAAAGGAGGAAAATACAGCCATATTAATGGCTACACATGACATGCAAATAGTAAAAGACTACCCCGGTAGAATCTTAGAAGTCATTGACGGGAAATTGATAGAACGCTTATGAATTAACGCGTGTTAATTCACCAACTACTGGTGTACTTAAAAAAGATGCTAACTCAGTAGCTGGAACATTAGCCAACGCATACATGCACTTAGTGAGTGCAGCTTCCGCAGTAAGATCTTCACCACTGATTACCCCTATTTTTTCAAAGAAAGTACTGGTCTGATAAGCCCCTTGTTTTACTGCGCCACTCTGACACTGTGTAATATTCAATACCTTACCTCCAGCTGCAATAAACCTTTGTAGAGCAGATTGAAATGAAGGATTACTAAAAGCATTACCCGCTCCAAAAGTTTCAATGACTAAGATTTTAACTTCCGGGAAATGAAGTGCCTTTTCATAAGTATGAACAGGCATTCCAGGGAAAAGACGCCACATTAATACTTCGTTCGAAAGACTCAAATTAGCTTGTAGTGTTGGTAACGAAGTTCGAAACAAACGCTCTTTAAACCATTCGATTTGAACACCTGCTTTTGCCAACAACGGATAATTCGGTGCAGCAAAAGCCTCGAACTGATGAGCGGAAATTTTTGAACTTCTATTTGCTCTAAATAAAGCATATTCGAAATACACAGCAACTTCTTGTAAAATTGGTTGGCCGTTTGCTTCTGTTGCTACAGCAATTTCGATGGCTGTAATTAGGTTTTCTTTTCCGTCCGTTCTAATGATTCCAATCGGTAATTGAGAACCAGTAAATACGATAGGCTTTTGAAGCCCTTGCAGCATAAAACTCAATGCACTTGCAGTATACGCCATCGTATCAGTACCATGAAGAATCACAAAGCCATCAAAATCCTGATAAGCCGTGCTAATCCAAGTAGCAAGCTCTTGCCAGTGCGTCATGCCCAACTCTGAGGAATCTAAAGGAATATCAAAACTCTTAACGTGAATGTCTAGATCAAAACGCTTGAGTTCTGGAATATGCGCATAAAGATGATCAAAATCAAAACTTTCCAATGCGCCGGTCTGCGCATTGGTAATCATACCGATAGTCCCTCCTGTATAAATTAAAAGTAGCTTACGCATTTTCGAAAATAAGGAATTTATCAAGATCAAATAAGCGGACTGCATTATCAGATGTATGCTTTTCTATTTCTGCTGCACTTAGTCCTAGTATTTCTTGAAGTTTGCTCACCATTTCAATTAAGTAACTCGGTTCATTTCGCTTGCCTCGAAAAGGAACTGGAGACAAGTAAGGGGCATCTGTTTCAAGTAAAAGCCGATCTAGGGGTATGTCCCCGACAACTTCAGCTAATCCGGCATTCTTGTAGGTGATCACACCTCCTATCCCAAAATAAAAGTTTTCATATTTAAGAATGCGTTTTACCTGCTCTTTACTACCCGTAAAGCAATGGAATACACCGCTCAATTCGGGGGTCCATTCTTCATCTAGAATAGCAAATAATTCTTCAAAAGCCTTGCGCACATGTATTGCAATAGGTAACTGTAGTTTTTTTGCCCACTGTACTTGTATGCGAAACACCTCTTTTTGTGCTTCTAGATAGGTGTCATCCCAGTAGAGATCTAGGCCAATTTCACCGACAGCGCAATACCGTGATGGGTCGCCAAAAAGTTGGCTTTCAATCAGAGCAAGTTCTTTTTGCCATTGAGTTTTGACATAAGTGGGATGCAATCCCATCATTGGGATACAATTTTTCTCTACAGAGGCCAACTTTTCTAAGGGTAGAATGCTTTCAGAATCTATGTTGGGCAAAAGAATCACCTTAACACCATTTTGAGCGGCTCGGGTTAACACTTCAGAACGATCATGATCAAATTCTTCAGCGTAAAGATGTGAATGCGTATCTATGATCATAAGGTCGCAAGGTATTGCTCCCAAGCCCAAGCGTCTTTAAGAGCGTCTTCAATATTTAGACGAGATTTCCAACCAAGAAGCTGCTCACCTTTGGTGGCATTTGCATATATTTCAATAACATCTCCTTGTCTTCTAGGGCCAATAATATAGGGAAGTGAGTGGCCAGTGACGCGTTCAAATGCGGCTACAATCTCTAAAACAGAGGTGCCTCTTCCTGTTCCGATATTGACAGCCTCTAATAGACCATCCTCTTGGTTAATTAAAAAGTTTAAAGCCGCAACATGCGCTTCAGCAAGGTCTTGAACATGAATGTAGTCTCGAATACATGAACCATCTCTGGTAGGATAATCCGCTCCAAAAATAGTCAGGTGAGGGTATTTCCCTATAGCCGTTTGGGTTACAAATGGCAGAAGATTATTGGGTTTGCCAATTGGAAACTCGCCAATCCTTGCTGAAGGATGTGCTCCTACTGGATTGAAATAGCGTAGATTCATCAGTTTATGCTGCGGTGTACTCCGGTGAAAATCGGCAATAATTTGTTCACCCATCCATTTAGTATAGCCGTATGGTGACTCTGGTAATTGCTTTGGAGTTGTCTCACTCACCTCTTTCTCACCTTTAGGCTCACCATAGACTGTACAAGAAGAGGAAAAAACAAAATTCTTGACATGATGTGTTGATAAATGTCTCAACACATTGATTAGTCCGACTAAATTATTCTGATAATAGTCTAACGGTTTTTCTACCGATTCGCCAACAGCTTTATAAGCTGCAAAATGAATGACCCCTTCAAATTGATATTGATCAAATAAGCGAGTTAAGGCTTGGTCCTCACAAATATCTATCCTATGTAACAATGGTTCATTTCCCAAAATTGAGCGCAAGCCCTCTAAAACAATTTGATTAGCATTACGGAAATCATCGGCGATGACAGGTGTATAACCTTGCTGTTGCAGCGCTATCACGGTGTGTGATCCAATATAACCAGCACCACCTGTTACGAGTACGAATTTATTCATAAAACAAAGTTAGGAGAAACCATTGGTAGTTGAACAGCTTTACGCTAAGTTTGTTATTAGCAATATGAAACTTATTCTAGCTTTCTGTTTACTTGGGCTTTTGGGCAATAATTACGATCTTGTGGTGTTGGTAGAAGGCATCCCCAATAATAAAGGAACGCTCTTTATTGGGCTCTTCAATTCGAGTACCTCATTTCCAAATTTTGGTAAGCAATTTAAAGGCGTAGTAGTCACACATGATGGCAAAAGCCATACCTACACATTCAAAAATTTGCCAAGAAATAGTTATGCGCTGGCTATTTACCATGATGAAAATAAAAATGGAAAGCTCGATAAAAACCTGTTTGGTGCTCCTACAGAAGCATATGGCTTTTCAAATAATGCAAGGGCAACCTTTTCAGCGCCAAGCTTTGAGTCGGCAAAAATTGTCTTGAATCAAGATAAAAAATGCCAAATTAGGATCAAGTAAATCAATTGAACGTAATCAATAGTGCTCCTTTTTCAACCACATCACCTTCTTGGATCTCTATTTTAGCAACCACGCCTATACCTTCAGCTTTTAATACATTTTCCATTTTCATGGCTTCTAAGGATAATAAAGGTGCGCCAGGCTCAACCTCTTGACCCAATTGGATGTGAATTGCAGTTACACGGCCAGGCATTGGAGCCTGCATCTCTTTGAGCTTGCGCAGTTTGGGTTTATCAAGACCCATTGAAGCTATAAGTTCATCTAGTGGGTGACCTTTTCTAACATGAAATGTTCGGTGGTTGACGCGAATGGTGAGCTGACCTGTTTCAGACTGATCATCAACCAATTCACCGTGATATTTTTTACCATCAAACTTGATTTCAAAAAACCGATGATCAAACCATTTGACTGCGGCACCACCAAGAGTTTGAGTTTCTTTACCGTCTAGGAACCAATTGTTCATACGTTTTATTTTGAAAGTTCAATAGCGGTATCGGCAGGTGCTTCAATTTCCTCAGTTTTTTCAACTGGTAGACTTACGAATTGAATATCATTGGCCAAGACCTCTGTACAAATATAAGCTTTATGTGTTGTAATAGCGTCCTGAATAGCATCGGTTGTATCTACCTTGACAATGATGCGGTCTGTGACATCAAAAGCGCATTCTTTACGTAAATTCTGAATACGATTTACCACTTCGCGTGCCACTCCTTCAGCCTTTAGTTCAGGATTAATCGTCACGTCTAAGGCTACAGTGAGGCCATTTTCATTGGCAACTAACCACCCTGGGATATCTTGCGCTTGAATTTCAAAATCTGAAAGATCCAATTCAATTTGCTCTCCTTCTATTTGACCCTTCCAACCAAGTGTCTGCTCAATTTGAGCAATATCTTTCTGATCAAATTGCTGAACCAACTGACTTATAGCTTTCATTTGCTTGCCATATTTAGGGCCAATGGTTTTGAAATTGGGTTTGATCGATTTGACTAAAATTCCGGTATCGCTCAGTAATTCGAGTTCTTTCACATTAACTTCTGAACAGATAAGATCCGTTACATGTCTAAAATTAGCTGCGTCTTGCGCACTCAAAACAGGAATCATGATTTTTTGTAATGGCTGACGCACACGAATATGTTGCTTCTTTCTGAGTGCAAGAACCAAAGAACATGTTTTTTGTGCCAATTCCATTTGGGTTTCTAATGTCGGCAAGATTTGCTGATCAACTGCCTTTGGGAAGTCTGCAAGATGCACAGAGGCTAGTCCTTCACTATTACTGGCAGCATTTAAATCTGTATATAGCTGATCCATGTAGAAAGGTGCAATTGGGGCAGCTAAAATAGATATGGTTTCCAAACATTTGTAAAGTGTCTGATATGCAGCTAATTTGTCTTGACTGTCATCGTTTTTCCAGAAACGACGTCGACACAAACGAACATACCAATTAGAAAGCTGCTCAGTAACAAATTCTTGAATGGCACGACCAGCTTTGGTTGGCTCATAAGCTGCATAGGCTGCATCTACCTCAGCTACCAAAGAATTGAGTTTAGAAATAACCCACTGATCAATTTCTGGCCGGTCTTCTAATGCAATAGTTGGCGTGTTTTTATCAAAGCCATCAATGTTGGCGTATAAGGCAAAAAATGAGTAGGTATTGTAAAGGGTTCCAAAAAACTTGCGTTGTACTTCTGAAATTCCTTCCAAGTCAAATTTGAGGTTGTCCCAAGGCTGTGCGTTGGTAATCATGTACCAACGGGTCGCATCTGGTCCGTATTTGTCTAAAGTGGTAAATGGATCAATTGCATTTCCTAGTCTTTTAGACATCTTTAATCCATTCTTGTCTAGCACCAAGCCGTTAGATACAACATTTTTATATGCTTTCTCACCAAATACCATCGTTGAAATGGCATGCAACGTGTAGAACCATCCTCGTGTTTGATCCACCCCCTCCGCAATAAAGTCAGCAGGAAATGCAAGGTTTTCATCAATGAGCGCTTTATTCTCAAAAGGATAATGCAGTTGGGCATATGGCATTGCGCCGGAGTCAAACCAAACATCAATGAGATCTGCTTCACGTCTCATAGGCTTGCCAGTCGGTGATACCAAAATGATTGGATCTACTTTATGTTTATGTAGATCTATTAATTCATAATTATTATTTGAAAAATCCTCAGGATTAAAGGAAGCATAAGGATTTTCAGTCATAAGCCCCGCATTGATTGACTTTTCAATCTCCTGCTTAAGCGTGGCAATAGAATCAATGCAAACTCGCTCATCTCCTTCTTCAGTAGACCAAATTGGTATTGGAATCCCCCAGTAGCGTGAACGTGATAAGTTCCAGTCATTCGCGTTTTCCAACCATTTTCCGAAGCGACCAGAACCTGTTGCCTCTGGTTTCCAATTAATTTCTTTATTGAGTGCAACAAGTTTTTCTTTTTGATCGGTAACACGGATGAACCACGAATCAAGTGGGTAGTACAAAACTGGTTTATCGGTGCGCCAACAGTGGGGATAAGAGTGCTCGTATTTTTCAACCTTAAAAGCCTTTCCTTCTTCCTTGAGCTGAATCGCAATTTGGACATCAACAGAGCGTTCAGGCTCTTGACCCGCATCGTAATATTCGTTTTTGACGTACATCCCTGCATAGGGACCTAACTCTGGTCTAAAACGGCCTTGCAGATCAACCAAAGGCACGAGATTACCTCTCTCATCTGTGACAAGCAATCCAGGCACACCCGCTTCAGCAGCCACTCGGGCATCATCTGCACCGAAGGTTGGAGCGGTGTGAACAATTCCTGTACCATCCTCAGTTGTAACAAAATCCCCGCCAATTACTCTAAACGCCTCATTTGCATTTTCTGCAGGTTGAGCAAATGGTAATAATTGTTGGTATTTTAAACCAATTAGTTCTTGACCCTTACAAGTTCCGAGGACTATATACGGAATTTGTTTATCTCCGGGGTTATAACGCTGAAGTTCTTCTGCCTGCTCTACAGCCACAAAACCTTTTGCAAACTGATAGGGCACCAAATTCTTGGCAAGAATTACCTGAATGGGCTCGAAGGTATATTGATTGTAAGTAGCTACTATCGCATATTCAATATTTGGACCAACAGTAAGCGCTGTATTTGAAGGAAGCGTCCATGGTGTTGTTGTCCAGGCTAGCAAGTGTGTTTTATTGGAGAAACGAATATCAAAAGGTGTCTTTTGAGCTTCCAATAATTCAAACATAGCAACAATTGTAGTGTCTTTAACGTCTTTGTAACAACCAGGTTGATTGAGTTCATGAGATGAAAGACCAGTGCCCGCTTTCGGTGAATATGGCTGAATAGTATAGCCCTTATACAATAAGCCTTTGTTGTAAAGCTGAGCTAATAACCACCATACTGTTTCCATATACTTGGGCGTATAGGTAATATATGGATCTTGCATATCAACCCAATAACCCATCTTTTCAGTAAGTTGGTTCCAAATATCTGTATAGCGCATCACTGCTTCTTTACAAGCATCGTTGTATGCATCAATAGATATTTTTGTGCCGATATCTTCTTTGGTGATTCCAAGTTCTTTTTCTACACCCAGCTCAACTGGTAATCCATGGGTGTCCCAACCCGCCTTACGATGTACCTGCTTACCTTTTAGGGTTTGATAACGACAAAAGATATCCTTAATTGCGCGCCCCATTACGTGGTGAATACCAGGAAGACCATTGGCAGAAGGTGGGCCTTCATAAAAGACAAAAGAGGGCGCGCCATTGCGCTGTGCAACAGACTGCTGAAAAATAGATTCTTTTTTCCATTTTTCAAGAACACTTACAGCGACATTGGGGAGATTCAATCCTTTGTACTCAGGATATTTTGCTTTCATGAACGTTTGCTTTGTAAAGTCGCGAATTTACGACAAATCGAGCTATTTTTGCAAGATATGTCTCTCAAAACAAGGCTCCACGACCATTTATTTACCGCACTGGAAAGTAGAAAAACTTCGTTACAACTTCAACGAAGCCAATTAAGTATTGAAAGTACAGAAAGTGGTAAAGGCTCTGCTGGAGATAAACACGAGGTTGGCATTGCCATCGCACAAATAGAAATTGAAAAACTAGACCAACAAATTGCCCTTGCGCAACAACAGCTTCAAGCATTACAAAAAATAGATGCAACTCTTGAAATCAAACAGGTCCAGGCTGGTGCTATGTTTGAATCTGATCAAAAATGGTTTTACTGTAGCGTGCCTTTCGGACAGATTAATTTAGACCATATCACTTTTTTTTGCATGAGTACAGAGGCGCCTTTATTTCAAGCTCTCAAAGGAAAAAAAGAATTGGAAACTGCAGAATTTAACGGTCGAATCTGGAAAATCAATCAAGTTTTCTGATGAATCGGACACCTAAAATAGCGATTATTGGAGGGGGAGCCGCAGGATTTTTTGCCGCAATTTCGGCTAAGCAACATTGGCCCAATGCAACTGTTTGCATTCTTGAAAAAAGCAATAAATTCTTGTCTAAAGTAAAGATTTCTGGGGGTGGAAGATGCAATGTTACACACAACAGCCCAGATATTAAAGAGCTCTCAATGGCTTACCCAAGAGGTAGCGCACAACTAAGAAAAGCATTTCATCAGTTCTCTGCCCTAGACACGATTCAATGGTTTGAAAGCCGCAACATTCCGCTTAAGATTTATCCTGATGGTTGCATTTTTCCACTGGCAAATGACTCACAGGTCATCATTGACTGTTTTTTAAATACCTGTTATGAACTTGGTATTACACTTCAGGTCCAACAAGTTGTTTCAAAAATTGAAATGCATAATGATGGGGTCAGTATTTATCACAATGAGGAAATCCAAAATTATGACCATGTCATTATTTGCGCAGGAGGCCACCCGAAAAGAAGTAGTCTTCAATGGATTGAAAACATTGGACTCGAAATTGTAGAGCCTCTTCCATCATTATTTACCTTTAATATGCCTCAAAATCCCATTTGCGAACTAATGGGAACTGTTGTGCCAAATGCTACTGTTAAAATCGAAGGGACCAAACTCAGCGGACAGGGGCCCTTACTGATTACTCATTGGGGTATGAGTGGTCCCGCAATACTCCTACTTTCTGCCTGGGGAGCACGAATCCTTGCAGAAAAAAACTACCATTTTTGTGTATTGGTCAATTGGCTTGATCATAAAAAGGAAGATGTTCTTCGACAAGAGTTGTTACTGACCATAGGTACTCATGGTGGAAAAAAGTTAGCTAATTGGAATCCTACCCCTCTCACCAACAGACTTTGGACCCATTTACTTGAACGTGCAGGGCTTTCTTCTGATCAGCGTTGGGCTGAAATAGGTAAAAAAGCAATCAATAAGTTAGTTAGTACTTTACTTAATGACCGCTTTGAAGTAAAGGGTAAAACCACTTTTAAAGAAGAGTTTGTTACCGCAGGAGGTGTTGCATTAAATGAAATTGATTTTCAAACCATGAAAAGCAAAAAATTTCCTCACCTCTCTTTTGCTGGAGAAGTTTTGGATGTCGACGGCATCACAGGCGGATTCAATTTTCAAGCGGCTTGGACAACTGGATTCATTGCCGGAAAGCACGCCTTAAAACCAGAAAAATCTGCTTAAAATTCAGCGTTCAATGGAGTGCGTGGAAATGGAATAACATCTCTAATGTTGGACATACCTGTCACAAACATAACCATTCGCTCAAAGCCAAGGCCAAATCCTGCATGCGGAACCGTTCCAAATTTACGCGTATCAAAATACCACCAAAGCTCTTCTGCTGGGATGCCAAATTCTTCGCATTTCTGAACCAATATTTCGTACCGTTCTTCGCGTTGTGAGCCTCCAACAATTTCACCAATTCCAGGGAAGAGGACGTCCATAGCCGCAACTGTTTTCCCATCTTCATTCAATCTCATGTAAAATGCTTTGATCTTGGCTGGATAGTCAGTTAATATAACTGGGCAATTGAATTCTTTTTCAACTAGATAACGCTCATGTTCACTTTGGAGGTCAATTCCCCATTCTACTGGATACTTGAATTTCTTCTTCTTGTAATGATTCGAATTCAACAAAATTTCAATAGCCTCAGTATAGGTTAAGCGCTTGAACGGATTTTCTATGACGAATTTTAGACGATCAATTAAGCCCATCTCGTGACGCTCATTTGCCGGCTTTTGAGCTTGCTCTTGTGCATCGCGATCTTGTAAAAATTGGATGTCCGCACCACAATGTTCTAGGACATAAGCACAAATATATTTCAAGAAGGCTTCTGTAAGATCCATATTGTCTTGGAGATCGTTGAAAGCTACCTCAGGTTCTATCATCCAAAATTCTGCTAGATGACGAGAAGTATTTGAGTTTTCTGCCCTAAAAGTAGGTCCAAAAGTATAGACTTGTCCTAGCGCCGTTGCGGCTAATTCTGCTTCTAACTGACCCGATACAGTTAAATTGACTGCCTTGCCAAAGAAATCATCTTTAAAATCCACCTTGCCTTCGTCATTTAACGGTGGGTTTTTGGCATCAAGCGTTGTCACTCTAAACATCTCTCCAGCTCCCTCAGCATCTGAACCGGTAATAATTGGTGTATGGAGGTAATAAAAACCGCGTTCATTAAAAAACTGATGAATGGCAAACGCCACTGCATGGCGAATTCTAAAAACTGCACCAAAGGTATTTGTTCTGAATCGGAGATGTGCTTGCTCGCGCAGAAATTCAAGACTATGGCGCTTTGGTTGCATGACCGTTTTTTGGACATCATCAGGATGTGCATCACCGAGAATTTCTATTCCTGTCACTTGTAACTCTACAACTTGACCAGCACCTTGTGATGCCACAAGTTTTCCTCTCAAGGAAAGAGCTGCTGCCGTAGTTATGCGCTTCAACAATACCTCATCCCACTGCTCAAAATCTATAACTGCCTGTAAATTGGCCATACAAGATCCATCATTGAGCTGTACAAAACGATTGGAACGAAAGGCTCTTACCCAACCCTTTACAGTGATTTCTTGTCCAAGCAAAGCCTCATGGCCAGCCAAAATTTCTGAGATGCGTATTCTTTTCATGCTGCAAAGTTAGTGAATGTTTAAATTCTTTAAATCGTCTTCACTAACCGTTGGTGGAAAGATCTTAGCTTGAAGCTTGGTTTTCACTAATTCTGCTACGCGCTGTGCATCAGCTTGCGTTTGAAAACCATCATTTCCAGACCTTCCTGGAATAGTAGGTTGATCAAGTAATAATTTCCCGTTTTGACGAATTTGATAACCCCAACCAGTTGGACTTTGTACGGTCGTAATTTCAAAGCTCGTTTTGGACTTTGACTTTGTTGGAAAATGGGTAATTGGCTTGTGAAGTGGTTTAACCTCATTGAGCTCCACTGGATCAGCATTGCACGCTACCAAAAAGAAAAGAATTATAAAGGACCGCAGCATTTGACAAAAGTAGTGGTTTGTTGAATTTCTGCTGCATTCATATGAAGGTAATAAACACCATCTGGTAAAGACCGGACATCTGCGCATAATTTGGAATCATTTCTTTCAAAAGTAATATCCATTTTTTGACCCAATTGATTCCAAACTTCTAAGTTAAATTCTTCTGATGTTAAAGAAATAGAAATAAAATCTGAAGTTGGATTTGGATATGCGTTAAGTTCAAACAATGCATGCTCTGCAATAGAGGTTGTGCCACTATATGCCCAAAGGTCATCATAAAAGGTCCCGTTGTTATATCCAGTGCCAATAAATCCCCATCCATCTAAATAGAAAGCAACTGCATTTATTCTACCTGGACCTGGAAGATCTGCGCGCTGTATCCAACTGTTTAAATAGTAATTATACTCCCAGAGATCTTTATGGTATACGTAATTGGCGTCTTGGCCTGTTCCGAGGTAACAAACTGGGAATGCGGACCACCCACAAGCTCCGGAGCGCGGACCACCAGGGAAATTAGCTTTTTGAATCCACTGGTCTGTTTGTGGGTTATACATCCAAAAATCATTTTTAAGCGTTCCGTCATCACCCGTTCCAATAAAGCCAAAATTTTCCATTGAAAAAGCCACGGCGGCTCGGCGTGGTGTGCCGGAAAAATCAGTGATTTGTTCCCAAGTATTACTGTTTGGGTCGTAGGCAAAAAAATCGTTCTTGAGACCTGCTGCGCTATTTCCTGTTCCAACGTAGGCCTTATTGCCAATTACAAAACTCACTGCCTCTCTCCGTGGAGCACCTACAAAGTTTGCTTTTTGAGTCCAAGCTTCTGTACTTCGATCGTATTCCCATAAATCATTCATAAACGCTATGGTTTGAGTCTGACCCAGGCCCACATACCCTTTGGTTTGGCCTTCATGTTCTAAGGCAAATGAAATGGCGCCTATTCGTCCTAAACCCGTTCCACCTTCTCCTCCCAATGAGACTTCATCATCCCAATCATCTTGATCAGCACGATAAGAGTACATTTTTCGCTTGTATTCGAAATCATCTGTTCCTGCGACCACGTATGCCCTATTTCCAAGAACAAAAGTACTTGCGGCAGACTTTGGGGGGCCATTAACTGTATCTCTTTGCTGCCAATAATCTTGCCCGAAAGCAGATAACTGCTGAAGAAAAATCACATAAAACGTTAATAGTAACCTACTCATATCTTCGTGATTTTTTTGGAGAACGTTTGTCCATCTAAAAGCGTAAAATAAAGAATGTAGCTACCAGATTCCAAGGCAGAGCAATCTATTGAATGCTGATATGACTCATTTTTTTCAGATTGAAGCACTTTGATACCCATTATATTATAGACTTCAAAATTTGATACAAAGTTTGACAGACCGCTAATCTTTAAAGTTGAACTTACTGGATTGGGATAGATTTGTAAAGACGATTCAAGTTGTTCCAATGCAGCGTAATTAGAAGGCTCATAAACATACCAACTTTTCTTTTTACCTGAATATCCTTTTCCGGTCCCAACATATGCCTTATTGTCTATCACAAATGAAATTGCACTCTTTCTTTCACTTCCGCCATATGCAGCCCTTAGCGTCCATGAATTTGTTTTTGGATTATATTCAATTAGATCTGATAGTAAACCGCCGTTATTTCCTAAACAAACAAATCCTCTTTCTTCAAGTGAAAAAGCACTAGCGGAACCCCTTTCGTATGCAGGAAAAGAAGCTATTGCTTGCCAATTATTAGCCCCTGGATCATAACAATAAACGTCCTTTTTAAAAATATTTTGGTCAGTTCCCATGCCCACATAAGCTTTTGAACCAACAACAAAAGAGAGCATTTGATAGCGCACACCGCCTGGAAAGCTAGCGCGTTGAATCCACTGATTATTGCTCGGCTTGTATTCCCACAACTGACTACTGTACAAATTTGGACCTATTTTCCCGCCGCAGAGATAGCCTTTGCCTCCTACAGCAAAACCAGTTGCAAAATAAATACCATCACCCCCTCCGCCAGGAAAATCTGCAACAGCTGCCCACGAATTGGTACTAGGGTTGTAACGCCAAAAATCCTTTAGTCTATCTCCTGTGGGGCCTGATATGCTATCCATGCCGGTGCCTACAAAGGCAAAGTTCCCAATGACGAAGGAAACTGCATCACGGCGAGGTGAACCCGGTAAATCTGCTTTTTGAGTCCAGGCATCAGATTGAGGATTGTATGCCCATAAATCTTTATGGACAATCTCAGCTGTATCTATTCCCCCACACAAATAACCAAAATTACCAATAGCAAATCCAGTGGCGCGTTCGCGTTTGCCCATACCCACATCATTGAGCTTCGTCCAGGTATTATATTGGGCTGTTACCCATAAAGGGATGAATACCAAACAGAACAAAAACAACCTCATTTTTTGATTATTTTTTCTTCGTAAATAATTTGATGATCATTGCCAATTTTCAAGATGTATTTCCCTGGATTTAAGTGTGATACATCAATACTTTGTTGTAAAAACAACAACTGGTCTTTCAAATACAACCTTCCATTCAAATCAAATATGCTGATTTCAATATCTTGAGACCAAATACCCATACATTGAATTTGCAATTGATTTACTACGGGATTGGGATAGGCTTTCACTGCTAATTGATTTGATATCAATCCAATGGTGTTATCTGTTGGATTAAACTGCCAAAAATCGTTAAAATTGATTCCATTTGTTCCAGTGCCAATGTATCCTCGGTCATGAATAGCAAATGCCACAGGAAACCTTCGTTTTGTTCCCGGAAATTCAATTTCTTGAGTCCATGAATTTGAGGCTGGATGAAAGGACCAAACCTGATCAGTAACCAATGACAATCCTCCTACATACCCAGAGGTTACATATCCCCTTTGCTGAATTGCAAATCCAGAACTTCCCCCTGTTGAGAGCCCGGGAAAACTAGCGCGTTGGATCCATTGATCATGAAGTGGTTTATATTCCCAAAGTTGAGTTCCTCCTTTAATAAACCCACTCCCTTCAATTACAAATGAGCAAGTCCATTGACCAAATGACATTGGTGCTGTAGCACAAATTGACCAGGAATCTGTATTGGGATTGTACTTAGCCAATTGATTCGCCTGATATACAAAACCCTCATTATTCACTGCAAATCCTTGGCTATCACCTGGATTAGGTAAAATGCAATTGGCAATTGGTGTCCAAATGTTTTGAGCAGGGCTGAATTTGTAAAATTGAGTGCTCAAAGCAGATCCGCCTCCAACAACAGGACAATTATCGACTACAAAAGCCACTGCGCCATGTGTGCTGACTGGAAAATCTGCACGCTGAGTCCAAGTGTCGGATGCGGGATCATATTCCCACCAATCTTTGTAGGAAATATCCTGACCTGTTCCGTTAACGTGTCCTAAACCCAAATATCCTCGATGTGAAGTTGCACATCCAGTTGCTCGGTGCCTACCTGGTCCGCCCATACTAGACTTTTGAATCCAAAATTGAGCATAGTAATCAGAAGCAAAAAAGATAACGAGCAATAAAGTATAAATCCTCATAATTTCTGCCATTTTTGAATTCTCCCTGTTTCAAGTTCTTTTAAGAAATAAACTCCGGCATCTAAAAAATCAAAGTTATAAAAGGACTGTTTATCAGTATTTAAAGTCTGTATTACATTTCCTTGCAAGTCTAAAAACTGGAAAGTGCCTGCATTTGGAGTTAGGTTTAGATCGCCAAAACTTGGGTTTGGATAAGCGTTAAACAGACTTTGCTCATGAGCATCCAGGCCTACATAACTTGCATTGATTTGCAGTGTATAATCACCACTAAATGCCCCCCAGCCTTCTACTACAATATAAAGTGGGCCCAAATCTGTGGCATCAAAGGATAATGAAGATTGTGGCGCACACTCTGGATCATCATCGTTGTAAGCAATTACAGTCCCATTCATGTCAATAACACTTAAAAAAGTGTCAAAATTTGAACCACAAAGAGAGACATTAACTTCAGCAAGTAAGGGATTAGGTTCGAAATAATAATAAATATCTGGAGATGGATAGACATAATTGTGATTCGAATAACATATTTCCGTTGAACGGGTATCTGTATATGGAAGTGTCGTCACGATAATTGCATCATTTTGTTCGTCGCCAGGATAACCGCTGCAATCAAGACCATTGGTCAGTGTAATGCCGAAATCTGTAACAGAACCCCATGTGAATGTTCCACAAGGATTAAGTGGTAAGGACCCCGCCTCGCGATGCATAACACGCAAGCGGGATTGGCCATTTACAGCATTTGCTGGAACTGTAAAGGTCCAGTTTTGAGTAAGTGCTGGAGGAGTTCCTGCCCAAGTGCCTAAACTTTCATTCGGGTCAAAAATTCCATTCTGGTCAAAATCTATCCATGCCTGACCTACTCCTGCATAATTACCATTGCAGGTACCAAATTTGATGGAAATCGTATATGTAGCGCCCGCATTTAGTGATACGTTCACACTTTGCGAAAGGTCATGTAAGCCTATTACGCCAGGGCAACCTGTATAATTGATCGTGCCAATTACACCCGTTAATACCACACTTTCAACATTAGAATCTACGGTGCTAGTAGGTCCAACACTGGTGCAATATTGAGCAAAAACAGTAAATTGTAGGATGGTAAAAAGCAGTAAGTAACTGTGTTTCATTCGGTAGTAGTTTACCGAAAGATAGTAATATTAAAGGTATTAACAAAAACGTAAATTACACTTATCATTTGTTGTTCCAGTTTGTCATAGCCATTGCCAAGCCATCAAAAACAAAACTTTTTGCAGCCGAAACGGCTGTTTGCATCCTTTCTGGGAGGGCTTTACGTTCTTCTGATTTCCACTCGCCCAAAACATAATCAGCTTGACGACCTTTAGCAAAATCTGATCCTACCCCGAAACGAAGTCGAGGATATTCCTGTGTTTTGAGTAATGATTGAATGTCTTTTAGCCCATTGTGCCCCCCATCGCTTCCCTTCCCTTTCATGCGTATTGTGCCAAATGGTAATGCAATATCATCAGTAATCACAAGTAAGTTGCTGAAAGGTATTTTTTCTGCTTGCAACCAATAATTAACTGCTTTACCAGATAAATTCATGAAGGTAATTGGTTTGATGAGCACGAGCTGACGACCTTTATATTTTGCTTCGGCTTTAAAAGCAGCTTTGTCCAATGTAAAAGTAGCGCCAAGTTCAGCGGCTAACTCATCTATAACCTTGAAGCCAATATTGTGGCGAGTTTCGAGGTATTCAGATCCTGGATTTCCTAAACCAACTATCAGGAATTTCATACTACCAATTTGGGCAGGTATTACACTTATCAGACTGTTTCAAATAGAATAAGGCACCTACTACGATATCGCGTTGACCGTACAAAAATGCCTGCTTAGCATGTGAGTCATAGTCATTGGGGCGTGTCTTAACACGATACTGACCCATAAAACCTCCCTGAATATTAGCAGCAATAAATAAATGTTTGAAAAACTCAGCGCGCAAACCTAAGTGACCAGATGCTCCAACACCAGATAAAGAAAGTGTTTCCATTGACTTTTCACCTGCAAAAGTAAAGTCATTGTAAGAAAGAATAGGACCTGCTCCTACACCCATCATGGTGGTCAAGGCAAAATTTCCTTTCTCAGTTTTATAGACTTTAAAAACATTTGTGAGTTGGACATTGATGTAATTGAGCCCATTTGTATTTTCATAATGAAACGTACTTTCATTTGTTGTAACCGTATCTCTATCAAAGGATCCTGACCAACCAGTTGCCTGATCAATTCCTGGGCTAATTGATCCACTTAAGTAGTAAGTAGGTCCATGCTTCATGACATACTTCATATGTTCGTAGCCAAAAGATACAGCCCAGTTACGCTTGAAATTATAACCGATACGTGCATCGAATTGAGGGACAGTAATGGTTTTTAAGCTAATGTATTCATTAAATTCAGTTGAAGGGCGATCAGCTGCCTCTACTCCTTGCAGCTTGAAATCATAGCCCGGCCCTATGAAATGAATCGTGCTTGGCGTATAAATACTCCGGTTATAGCCCCAATAAATAAACATCGTTCCAGGACCTGTCGATTTCTTTTGATTGAGATATTGAGCCTGTAGCGTGGCTCCAAAGGGGAATAAAAGCGCAAGAAAAACTATATATTTCATCGGGCGATAATTTGTATCCACTCCTTTTGACTTAGGATTCGTTCTAAACGAAAATGAATGGATTTGTTACTATTGTGCCAAGCTACGAGACCGTATCCTTTTGCAAAAATACTGAATTGTAACCCCGTTATCTCTTTTTCAGTACGCCTAAAAGGATTCAAAACGGTACGGCGAATCTTGTCTTTAAAAACCAAAGCTGCTGCCTTTTTCTTATCCAGAAATGAAGTTGGTTGCTTTTTATGCAGCTTACGAAAAACCTCATGGAGCAAGACGGTTGAATCAACAACTCCACTGAATTTGGAAGCAAACCATGTTTCCTTGTTTAAATCATACGGGAAAAGCTGTGTTTTGTACAGCATTGCTTTCTCTTTACTTTCCATGCGATTGACAACCATATGATCTTGCACTACAAGAGAATCAATGTTATAATTCATAGCCTCGCGCAAGCGACCATCTGCCGCATAAACCTCTACAATTAGGTGAGGTCCTGCAGCATCCTCTACTGTGTAAATCCTATGAAATTCTTCATCTAAACCATTTGCAATATCGCGATACTGATAGATTTTTGGGATGGTGTCAAGCGGATAAAAGAAAGCCGCATTTGGATTTAGACTTTGATATGTAAAACTTGAGTCAGACACATAACCTTTGACATACCACCCGATAATGGAGGCAAGTAAAGTAATCATGCCAAAAAAGACCCACTTTTTCATTTAGACATCTTTAAATAGGCAATTTCTTGTTCGGTGAGGTGGCGATAATAGCCACGTGGTAAATCTTTTTTAGTCAGACCTGCATACATCACACGATCGAGCTTAATCACTTGATAACCTAAGGACTCTACCATTCGACGCACAACTTGATTCTTTCCAGATCGAATTTCAACACCAATTTCATGGTTACTCCCGCCGTCTACAAAACTTGCCTCTTCAGCTTTAATCCGTCCATCATCGAGATCTAAACCACGCATCATCTTTTCAAGGTCTTCACGAGCAACTGCCTTATTTGTCTCAATATGGTAGATTTTACGCGCGTGGTATCGAGGGTGCATGAGTTTTTTCATCATGTCGCCATCGTTTGTAAATAACATTAAACCAGTAGTTTCTCGGTCCATACGGCCAACTGGAAAAATTTGCTCGCGACACGCTTTACTTACAAGCGTCATAACGGTCTTTCGGCCACGAGGGTCGTCCATTGTGGTGATGTATCCTTTTGGTTTGTTGAGCAATACATAGCGCTTAGTGCCAGCATTGATAGTTTCACCATCATACTGTACGACATCTCCAGGCTTGATTTTATAACCCATTTCGGTGACAATAACACCATTAATGGACACAACGCCTGTTTGAATCAGTACGTCAGCCTCTCTACGAGAACAGATGCCCGCATTCGACAAAAACTTATTTAACCTAATCGCATCTTCACGAAAACTAGGTAGCGGATCTCCTTTTTTGACTTTGATTTTATAATCGATGTATTTGCGCTTATCACGGGCACTCACCTTCGGTGCATCTTTAGCACCGCTAACTTTAGGTTTTGCACCTGTTTTCTTTGGTTGTCTCATTTGAGTACAAAGATAGGGAAAAAGAAAATGCCTTTATTGTGGCTCTTGTAGTAGTTGATCGATATGTGCTTGGAGCTTACTGACTTCCTGAGGGTCCGTGCCGTCGTAATACCCTCTAATTCGCAATTGTTGATCAACTAATACAAAATTATTTGTGTGGATAAAATCGCTGCCCGCATCGCCTAAATTCTGAGCTTCAGCAGGCTTGAGCACAAAGAAAGAACGCCTTGCTAACTGGTACAATTCAGATTTTTTTCCCGTCAAAAAATGCCATTGACCAGATTTTGCTTGGTGTTCGTTGG
This sequence comes from Crocinitomicaceae bacterium, assembly GCA_030830205.1. Taxonomy (GTDB): domain Bacteria; phylum Bacteroidota; class Bacteroidia; order Flavobacteriales_D; family Crocinitomicaceae; genus UBA952. Next base: position 33,218 of record JAURNL010000093.1, read on the forward strand.
CATAGCGTTTCATCTGTTCGATGCTATCTGTATCTGGGTCTACTGTGAAACTAAAAATGCGAACTTCCGGATTCGAGGCGAATTTTCGCTGAATTCGCTGCATTTGTGAATTCATAATGGGGCATATACTTTTACAAGTTGTAAAGAAATATTCAACCACACTCACCTTGCCTTTCATGTCTGCCGTTGTAACCCATTGTGCGTCTTGGTTCTCCAAACGAAAATCACCAATACGATGACCCTTTCCTATTCTCAATATTTCAGGATCAACCATCTCGGATTGAACGTCTACTGGATTAATAACCGGCAATGGTTTTTGTTGATTACCCCCGCTCAGGAAATAATAGACTACTGGCAAAAGGATTAGGATTAAAACAACTAAAAAAAGAATCCGCTTCATTTGACAAAGTTACTGATTCAATAATTCATAAACCTTGACTTTTATCAGTTCTTGCCGATTTTCAATAGAGCCCGTTAAAATGGTAAAATTTCGATTGAATTGCTTCAAAGATTCTAGGTATAAGTCAAATAAGAATTGTCGATTATGAGGATTCTCTCGCAAAGGATCAGCTTCCCAAGGTACATCTGGCGCACATAAAAAATAGTGGTCAAATTGTTGTTCATTCAAAAGTGAAATAATAGCAGGACTTACATGATCATATTTCACCCTTGACCATATGTGGAACACATGCATTTCGGTATCGGCAATAAATCCCGTATTGGGCCATAATTCGGTTTGCTTGATTGCCATTAAGTCCAGATCATCTTGGACGTAGGTAGATTTTTCAGCGAGGTAGGTTCTGGCATATTCGGGTATGTAAGGGAGATCTAAAAACGATGAAAGCCAAACGGCATGTGTGGTTTTACCACTAGACTCTGGTCCAGTAAACGCTATTCGGCAAGTTGCTTTTTCCATTTTCTCAAACCATTAATTGCTAATAGCAGATATCCAAAATACAATAAAGCCGTTGACCACCAATGTTCTGTGCTGAACCAAATAACCCCAACGATATTGACGACAATCCAAATATGCCAATTTTCAAGTATTTTTCTTGTTGTAAGCCAAGTAGCGAGTAAGGAAAAAATGAAAAACTGAGCGTCAAGAATTTCACGACTGTTAGGAACAATTACCGAATTGTTTTTTGAGGCCCCAGCTAATTTAATAACTGTTGCAAAAATTAAACCGAGCAGTACAGCGAGTAATATCCATTTCCAAACTGAAAAGCCAATTGATCGAATCGGTAGAGGTTCCTTATTGGCAGACCAAGAAATTAAACCGTAAAACCCAAGGATGATATATGCAACTTGTTGACTAAACAAGCCTACAGTGGACATCAGGTAGAAGAAGATTGCATAAAAAAATGCACTCAATATCCCAAAAAGCCACCCTATCGAACGTTCAGTAGCAATAAAGTAAACATAGATGAATCCGAGAATTGCTGCTACTAATTCTAGTATTGTAACTAGGTAATTAAGACCTACCATATCAGCGAATCACAAGTACTTTGGCTACCTTGCGCTCCCCTCCTTGGTAGTTGTTGGCAGTCCAGAAAAAATAAACGCCCGTTGGGACTTTTTCGCCATTGAGGTTTTGGCCATCCCAGGTTGCTGTGCCCCCATTGGATTGTGTTTTATAGATGAGGTTTCCTGCTGCATCAGTTATTTTAACATCGGAATTATAGCGGATTCCCTGAATAGTAATAGGGCCGAAATATTCTGGCCTCACTGGATTAGGGAAAACTTGTAGCGACTCATAGGTTGGGTCTTCATAGGTTGCATCTATACGAAACGAGACTAATCCTTTATCTGTAACTATATAAAGTTCGCCCGTTGTATGATTAAGTTCAATATCAAAAATTGTATTTGAAATCAGGGGGGAGTTGTCTTCATTATATTGGGCTATGATTTGAGTGCCGTCAGGAGAAAGCAACACAAGTCCTGCATTGGATAAAGCTATCCATTTGCGGTTGCCCCCATCAATCTCTATATCCGTAATGCTTGCGTCACCTAATACCAACTCATAATTTCCTTCAAAAGGAATAAGGATACGTTGGGCATCATAATTGCCTGCACCCGCAGAGAAGCTTCCATTTGCATTGTATAATACAGCAAAACCAGCGTCGGTCCCAATCCAGAGCTCGCCATCAAAGTCTGCTGCTAATGCGGTAATCTTATTGGAAGGTAATGCTCCAAGGAGGTCGCCAGTTGTCAGTTGAATAATTTTATCATCACTAGGATCGTCCAATGTACCTTGATGCTGTAAACCAATGAGCCCATTTGCGTAGGTTCCCATCCAAATATTATCTTGAAAATCGATTTCAATTTTGGTAGTCATTTTATTAGATGCGCCCGGACCAAGGTAGTAACTTGACCATGTTCCATCTGCTTGACGCACTTTTATTGGTCGATCCGTATAGCCATTAATGGTCCAAAGATTTCCTTTTTGGTCAAATTTTAGGCCCGATACCAATGACCAGCCATTGCCAATAGAAACCGGTTGAAGTGGCGAATTTGTTTCATCAAAAACAAGCGTGTCAGATTCATTAAACAGAGTTAATGGTGCAAAAGAATAAGTGCCCGCAGCCAATTCTTTAGGGTTCTTTGGATTTACAGCAACCGTAATAAAATCCCAGAGCGTATTGAAATCCCAAGCACTTACACTTGGTGTATTGTGAAAACGCCATTCATTCTCCTCTAGGATATGAATACCATTTCGTGTAAACGCTGGAGCAATTTCAGCCTCCAACCGACCAGAACCTACTGCCAAAACACCCTCTTGCCAGTCCATGGTGTAAACATAAGGATTCGCCAATCCCTCAATAGAAAAGCGCTTGCAAGTAAATGCATTGATGTGTTCGAGTAAGCCCCACGCTTGATCAGCACTCCAAAAAGAATTACCAAGTTTACAAATACGAGAAGGGTTGATCCAGCGATCAATTAGACCCGAAGTATAGGCGTTTATTTGTACACCATTAGGACTATAAAAAAGAATGCCCCCATCGGTAGAAATAGCCATTTGTGTACCAATAACTTGGATACTTGAAATTTGATAGCTAAACGGTTCGTTAATAACATTGATGAGGATATTGTTGTCAAGACGGAAAACTGAATCTTGGCCGTACGCATCGTTGGTACGCAAGACCCAAAATTGGTTACTGAAGGTTTGTAATTCACTGTATTGATTTTCGGTCTGAAAAGGAAAACGCAAATCACGATCCCATTGTGAGTAATCTGGAAGAGCTGGATTGCTGCGCAATCCCTTTAACATTTGAGTTGGCGTTAATGCAAAAATAGAATCTTGGGTTATAGCAACATCTACAATGGCCTCTAAACTATTTGTTGGATAATAAGTATCCTTGATTTCCTCTTTGGCAACATCGATTAATACAATTGAAAAGTCATTTGCAACATATATAAAATTTCCAAAGCGCTCGAACTTATTAATTCTTTTCGAATTTGAAATTTGTGCCAACTTAATAGCAGGCAGATTGGTAATATTGCCCGAAAGCCATTTGTCAATATTCCCATTGGTGTAGCCAATGTATATTGCATCATCTATAGGATCATGATATAAACAAGAAATCTCAATATCTGAGAGCCCATTTAGGGCTGTCTTCAAAACGCCTTCTTCTGTATAAGGGTTGTAAATATAAAGGCCGTTTTCGAGTGCGGTAAAAACACGTTCGCCGTCTGTAACAATATCAATGGCTTTTGCACTAGCCACATGAAATTTCCATGAGCCCATCGGAATCTGAGCCTGGGCTAAGAAGCTGATGCATAATGACAATGCAATAAGAAAATAACTAGGCTTCATGGTTAAGATCAGAACTTAGGGTTTCTTTTTTGATGATATAAGTTGGTCGTTGCTTGCTCTGTACAAAAAGCTTGCCTAAATAGATCCCCACTATACCAATAAGAATCATTTGAATTCCTCCAATGAATAATACCGATGCAATTAAAGAAGTCCAACCAGTGATAGCAGCATCTGTAAAGACAGCGGTATAAATGGCATAACAACCGTAAACAAAGGATAAGAAAGCAAAAAAGAGGCCTAAATAGATAGAAAAATAAAGCGGTTTTGCACTTGATGATGTAATGCCGTTTATGGCAAATTGCAGCATTCTGGCAAAAGAGTATTTACTATTACCGCTAAATCTTGCTGCCGGTTGATAATCAAGGGCTGTTTGCTTGAAACCAAGTGTGGGAATCAAACCCCTTAAAAACAAATGAGATTCTTTAAAAGACTGAATGGCACTAACTACTTTACGGTCCAATAAACGAAAATCGGCTGTCCCCTCCTCAATTGGAACTTCAGATAAGCGATTTGCTATCCAGTAAAAGATTTTTGCACTTAATTTTTTAAATAAGCCAATATTTTGTTTGTCTTGACGACGGGTGTAAACAACCTCAGCGCCTTCGCGCCATAGTTTAACCATTTGGGAAATAAGTGCCGGTGGATGCTGAAGGTCAGCGTCTAGACTAATTACTGCGGCACCGCGCGCATGATCAAGCCCTGCTTTAAGAGCGTGTTGGTGACCAAAGTTTCGGCTAAATTGCAGATAATGAACCCGAGGATCTTGTAAACGTAAATCCTCTATGCGTGCTAAAGAAGCATCTGTACTGCCGTCATCAATAAAAATGACTTCGTAGTTTTCGATACCAATCTGAGCTAAAACCTGACATAGTTCGGTGTGCAATCGTTGTACATTTCCCTCCTCATTAAAGGTGGGAATGACAATGGAAAGATCTATGTAAAGATGTGGGTTCATTGAAAGCGAATTTACGCAATTATCTTGTCTTTTAATGTTGCTTTGTTAGGAAGATCCGTGCAAATCGGCTGCCTTTCCCTATATTTGCTTAAATTCTATGTAATGTCCACAAATGATCGTATCTCTACAGACAACGCCCCAAAACCGGTAGGTCTGTATCCGCACGCGCGTCGTGTTGGCAACTTGTTATTTTTATCTGGTGTTGGGCCAAGAGTAGCTGGCTCGGATGCTAATGATTCATCTGTACCTGGTCTAAAACTTGATCATAATGGGAATTTTATTGAGTTCGACTTTGAAGCTCAATGCCGAAGTGTTTTTGAAAATGTTCGTATCATACTAGAAGCCTCTGGGTCTTCTTGGGATCAGTTGGTAGATGTGACTGTATTTTTAGTGAATATGAAGCGTGATTTTCACACATACAACAAGTTGTACGCAGCATATTTCAAGGAAAACTTGCCCTGCCGCACGACGGTTGAGATTTCCTCACTGCCGACGCCAATTGCCATTGAACTCAAATGTATCGCAACTATTGAATCTTAATATATGACAGCATTTATCATCCGAATTATTTTAGCACTCGTTGCTACTTTCTTTAATGTCTACCTTTTTGTTTCAGGCCATTGGGGTTGGGGCATATTCTTTATTTTCATCACTGCACTCATCATTCTTTCATTTTTTAGAAATGAAAACATGATTTTAGCGCTCAATCAAATGCGTGTTGGTAATCAAGATAAAGCAAAGACTTACATCAACAAAATTACCCATCCTCATTTGTTGCCAAAAAAACAACATGCCTATATTCTATACCTCAAGGCCGTACTCGGAGCACAAGAACTTGGTTTTGCTGCTTCAGAACAACTTTTGCGTAAAGCAATCGGGCTAGGACTGCGCCAAAAGGAAGATAATGCAGTTGCACGTATGCACCTTGCTGGTATTTGTGCTCAAACTGGGCGGCGTCAAGAAGCATTGGCATTACTTGCTGAAGCTAAAAAACACGACAAAAATGGCATGCTGCGAGATCAAATTAAAATGTTGCAACAACAACTGCAAGCAGCTCCCTCGAAAAATCAAATGCGCATGGCCCAAATGATGGGTGGACGCAAGAAAACCCCTAAAATGCGTTAATATGTCACAGCCCCCTCGCGCAATTGCGCCTTCTTGGCCAGATTACCAACTCATCGATGCAGGAGGTGGCAAAAAACTAGAACGCTGGGGAAAGGTCATCACCATAAGACCCGATATTCAAGCTTATTTTCATAGTGGTAAACCTTTTACTGAGTGGAAAGAAGTTGCACATTGGGAATACACAGAAATTCCAGGTAAAAATGGTCGTTGGAAAGCACTAAAAGCCGATGCGCCTGCAGAATGGCAAATTTCATTTGGTCGTCTTAAATTTAACTTAGGCACCAGTACCTTTAAGCATGTTGGTCTATTTCCTGAACAAGCCATCAACTGGGCACACATTGATGAACATGTGCAATCCGAAGATAAATTTCTCAACTTATTTGCTTACACTGGAGCTGCTAGCTGTATGGCTAGGCTCAAAGGTGCCGATACTTTTCATATCGATTCCTCTAAATCAATATTAAACTGGGCGAGTAACAACATGGATGCCAGTCGCTTACTCAATATTCACTGGGTGCTAGAAGACGCCTTGAAATTTGCTGAACGAGAAGCGCGCCGGGGTCGTAAGTACGACTACATTTTAATGGATCCACCAGCCTGGGGTAATGGTGTAAAAGGAGAAAAGTGGAAACTCGAAGATAAAATTGATCAGCTCTTTGCTGCATGCGCTCAAATTTTAAGCCCCAAAGGAAGACTAACCCTCAATACATATTCTCCCTCTATTGAGGCCAACCTCTTGACAGAATTGGCCGAAATGTATTTTGAAGGGCGTTCAGCAGAACACAGTGCCCTTTATTTAGAGAGTCAGACAGAGAAGACGCTTTATTGCGGAGAACTTTTGAGGATTGCCCCTATCCAATTATAACAATTCGTTAGCCAAGTTAGCCAACTCAGAACGCTCTCCCTTCTCCAAACGAACATGAGCAAAAAGAGGCTGTCCTTTTAGACGATCGATAAGATAAGCTAGCCCATTACTATTTTCATCGAGATAAGGGGTGTCTATTTGATGAACATCACCAGTAAACACAATCTTTGTATTTTCCCCAGCACGTGTGATGATGGTTTTTACTTCATGGGGGGTTAAATTTTGTGCTTCATCAATGATGAACATGATATTACTCAAACTTCGGCCTCTAATAAAGGCAAGCGGAGTAATTACTATCCTTTTAGTTTGCTCCATTTCTAAAATGGCTTTGTACTTCTTTTCGTTTTCTCCAAACTGCGACTTGATAAACTTAAGGTTATCCCATAAGGGTTCCATGTAAGGTCCTATTTTATCATCTGCATCACCTGGCAAGAAGCCAATTTCTTTATTGGAAAGTGGGACCAACGGTCGCGCTAAAATTACTTGATTAAATTTCTTATTCTGCTCAAGGGCTGACGCAAGGGCTAATAATGTTTTGCCTGTTCCTGCAACCCCTTGCATAGCTACTAATTTTATTTCAGGATTTAAAAGTGCATGAAAAGCAAAAGCCTGCTCCGCATTTTTTGGTTTAATGCCATAGACAAACTCCTTCTCGATCCGCTCAATTTGATCCGAATGATGGTTATAAAACGCTAAAGACGATGTTTTTCCATTTTTCAGGATATAATAACCGTTAGTGATTTTACGCTCGCCAAGCAAGCCATTTTCTTCGATAGAACCACGTGTAAAAATCTCGCGGATCACCTCTGAGTCTATGCCTTCAACACCATACTTACCAGGAGTTTGCATTTCCGCTGAATTGACCTTTCCAGTTTCATAATCTGCAGCAACAACGCCCAAAGCCTTCGCTTTGATTCGTAAATTGATGTCTTTTGTAACCAATATGACCGATCGATTTGGCTCAAGCTCAATTAAGGAAAGTGCAGCATTGATGATTTTGTGATCATTTTTGCCCATGGCATATACTTTTTCAGCATTGATCCCTTTAGGCTCCTCATCCATAACCACCTTGAACTTCCCCAATCCTTTACCCAAGGATATCCATTCTTGTAGGGAACCATGACCCGAGAGTTTATCGATGAAACGAATAACCTCTCGAGCAGAAAAGTTTTTTGTGTCATTGCCAATTTTAAATTTGTCAAGTTCTTCTAAAACCGTAATTGGTATCGCAACAAAATGTTCCTTAAAATTGACGATTGCATCGAAGTCGTGTAATAATACTGAAGTGTCTAAAACAAAAATCTTTTCTTTTTTTCTCATCCGCATTTTTTTTGAAAATACTTATTTTTCTCTTTGAAAAACAAAGCAGGTTGAAAATAAATGCTGAATGTGAATTGAATGTTATTACTTCTTAAAGAAGGACTTAAAGACGCTGTCGAGGCTGGTAAACTTAAAAGAAAAACCTGCTTGCTTGATTTTATGGTTACTCGCTCTTAGGTCAGATAACACTAAAATTGCGCGTTCACCTAAAAGCAATCGCAATAGAAATGCAGGAATATTTGGCATGAATAATGGACGCTTAAGCCACTTAGCTAAACGGGTTGTCATGTCGGCATTGGTATCATTCCCTCCCAATGCATTATAGATACCTTCTAATTTATTATCGTATGCAAAGAGCATAAGCCTACAAAGATCATCAATATGAATCCATGGGCTAGTTTGTGAGCCTGAGCCCACTGGCGCGCCTATTCCCCAATAAACAGGCTGTTTCATGAGGTGTAAAGAGCCTCCATGGCGAGATAAAACCATTGAAATGCGCAAAATCGAACCTGGAACTTGATGGAGAATAAGTTGATGAGCAGCCTCCCACTCTTTGACAACGGTGGCCAAAAAATCGTGGCCATAGGGCTCTTCTTCTGTGAAAACTTTTCCTGGAAGGTTTTCGTAGCAATTCACTCCAGAAGCACCTATATAGTACTTGAGGTTTGTCATTTGCGGAATTACGGAAGATAAAAAATGAGTGCTCTGCACCCTAGATGATAAGATTGCCGCCTTTCGCTTTGTTGTCCATCGTTGAGAACCTATGTTCTCGCCAACTAGATTGACAAGGATATCTATTCTAGATAATTTACTCGTGCTTATCTTTTCTGATTGAGGATCCCAGTGTATATGACCGTGCTTCTTTGGATTACGCGTAAGTTTAAAAACCCTAAAACCACGGTCTTTAAAATGACGAGTGAGGTGACCACCGATGAGGCCAGAACCTCCGGCTATTAGAACCGTTGGCATATGGTCTCTTACTGTTGGCATGTCTCTTGGAGTTCGTGAAGTAAATCGGGAGAGGCTTCTTGAAGTTCTTTACATAAAAGCGTCTTCTTTTTTAGCGCTTTGCTGAGTTCAAGTGAATCATTGTGACTTGCATTTTGCTGCCAAATCACTTGGGTTAATTCATTCACTTTTTCTGCCTGTTTTAAGCAAGCACATTGTGCTTGATCAGGCTGAGAACAAGAGAAAATCAAAGTGAAAATACTGCTTATGAAAAATATTACTTTTATGGACTTCATTATTAAACAAATTTAAAATATTCTCGTACAATCTCACATGCGTTACTGGACTTCTTTTCTATTTATTTTCTTTTCTGTAGGATTGAGCTTTTCACAAGATTGCCAGCCGATCTTCAGACCAAAAAAAGAACTCCCGGCAAATGTCCTTTTGTGTCCTGAAGCAATGCAAGCTGACTTAGCTCAGCTACATAAACATATTTTAGAAACACACCCCAACCCAACCTACTACGGAGAATTTCAGGACCTCAGCTTGGCCTATGCCAAAGCACAAGCTCAAATAGGCATTCCATTAACCGTATTTGACTTTCTTTTAGTTGTGAACAAATATCTGTTCACCTTGAAAGATTCACATACTAGCATCAATCCAAAACAATTTCTTTACGAAGTCAATGCTAGACGAAAAGTGCTTCCCTTTTTTGTACAAAAAATTGATGAACGTTTTTATGTCTCTGATGCTTATCATCCGGACTTTATGATTGGGGCAGAATTACTCCGAATAGATTCTTTTGATGTAAAAGAATTATATCAATACGCCTTGGGGTTAAGTTTGACAGAAGGAGATGCGAATGCTGCATTGGAGGAAGTGGCCAATGATAACATAGGGGTGGTTTACAACTTACTCTCCATGGAATATAAGAGGCCCAAGTGCGGACTTGTTCAAATGGTCAATCCAGAAGGAGATACGCTCACCAAAGAGATCGACTTTAGCTCCTCTTGGAAGTATTTAGTTTCCTCTATTTTCAAGGATGATGAGCAAGAAATACAATATTCCTTTGATGAACAAAATAACGGTGTTTTAGTTGTGAACTCCTTTCAACCTCTCTCGCTGAACTTATTCAAAAAACAAATCGATGACTTTTTCAAGGAAGTTGAGCAACGAAATTGCAAGACGGTTTTTATCGATTTACGTAATAACCTTGGTGGACTTCTGCTCGCCGAAGAATATCTATTTAGTTATATCAATACAAAGCAGGCATCAATCAAAACTAACTATCTCTACAAGCGCAGTGATTTCGATCGTTTTGCTCTTTTGAGTCCTATGCAAAAGGTCCAATTTGAAAATCGAGCAAAAAATGTATACCCGAATGGAATCATTTCGAAAGAATACGATTTTTATAATTTACCCAAAGGATCAGTATTTACAATACTTTATGATTATATACCTGAAAATAACCTTAATTATCTTTTTAAAGGCGACTGCAATCTTGTGTTAAATGGAAATTCCATGTCTGCATCAGTGCTATTTGCAGCCTGGTTTAAATACATTGAGCGAGGTCAAATATTAGGTTCCCCTTGTATGGGCGGAACAGGCGGAACATTTGGTAATCCAGCGATTATTACACTTAAGCATTCACACATAGATGTAATGGTAGCTACCTTGAAATTTACTCCTTACCATATTCAAGAGCGCGTCCTTTCAGAGATAGTTCCTGACATTTCTCTTAAGGCAACCCGAGAAGACATTCTAAGGCAGCGTGATCCGTTAGTAGAGTTCTTGAAAACTTACCAAAAATAATAGCCAGCCCAAACTACAATATAACGAAATAGCTTACCGACACCCATCAATAAAAAGGTAGGAAGCCAAGGCGCCTTAAAAAAGCCTAGTGCAATTCCAATAACATCTCCGATGATAGGAAGCCAGCATAACAATGCCATCCAGCTGCCAAAACGATGAATACGTAACTGCCATTCATCTATGGCTTTTTGTTTAGCACCAAATTTTTGCAGCCATGATGTCTTTCCCAAGTAACCTATACCGTAATTAAGCCAAGCACCAGCTGTATTGCCAACTGTTGCAACTATGATACAAGTCCATGGCTCATAACCCAAATATAACATGGTTGTTAGAAAAATCTCAGAAGCCACAGGTAAGACTGTTGCTGCTAAAAAACTTGCCAAAAACAAACCAAAATAACCGTATTCGAAATTCATAAGTATAAAAAAAGCCGGTAAACCGGCTTTTTAAAATTAAGGCGAAACTAATTAACGTTTAACAAATTTCTTTGTAAGTATAGCACCATTGGTTGTGATAGTTACAGTGTAAATACCTGCTGCCCATTGTTCTGATGACAATCCAATTTCTTGGGCACCAGCAGTTAATTGTGCTAGTATATTACGCTGCATTACTTTTCCTGTAAGGTCTGTTACTGTAATATTGACATCACTTGTATTTTTCAAGTCAAAGCGCAAAGTTGCGTGCTGATCAGTTGGATTTGGTAAAACAACAGCTTGACTTAACTCGGATTGCTCCATTACATTCAAAATGGGGTCAAAATTCATGCGAACCATCGGAGTATTGGTGGAATAGTACCAAGTGTTATCAGCCATATCTAGGAAGAAAGTCGTTTGTGGATCAGACTTTCCGGCATTAGAAACACGCAATCCTGCTGAATAAGAACCTACAACCGCGAGGTAAGTAGTTCCAGCATATACATCAACGTAAGGCTCGAGCTCCAATACTAAATTTGTATTCAAGTTATTGGAAGCAAGTACAAATGGGGCAGATTCTGATTCAAATACGAAATCGCCTGTAGTCGCGTCAACAGAGTACAATTTAACGAATATTTCAGTTCCTACAGTTGCACCATTAGCGCCGCCCGGTAGACGAACATTGATAGCTTTTAATGTTGCATCTTGGAAGATATCAAATAGGTTTCCTGATTCAAAACCATCTGTGCCATTTGAGGTTGATCCAGATGGAGTCCCATTGTCACGTGCATAAATAAAATCTGTTACCGCAAAGTCTATATTGGAAATAACATTGTTAGCTGGGATATCATCAGTTGAGTCTGCTGTAATTGTACGAGTAATGGAGATATTACCTGGTGTTGCTGGAGGCGTATAAAATGTTGTCAATTCAATAACAGCGGTATCAAGTGAATTGATGCTCACTGGTGAAGATGAATCTGTCCATGCGCCATTATTTGCATTAATATTTAATTGAACGTTGGTTTGTGTATTTACACCTCCATTAAATACATCTGCTGAAAAGCCAATTTCAGTAACTTGCTCGTCTGGAATTTGATAGTATGGAAGTCCTACAGAACCCCAAAAAGTTGATGTTACAGAAAGGTCGTTAGTTGGATTCGTAACTATTTTGACATCATCGATGTACCATCCGTATGTAACCCAAACATTAGGGTTGGTTGCTGAACTTGGGAAGTTGGTTGTCCAAGAAAAACGCACCCATATTGGGCTTGGTGTGACACTCAAGAAAGTAGCCAAGTTTATAATTTTAGTATCTGGATTAGCATATGCTGACCCGCCAGCAGATGATAAAACCGGTTTGTCTAGGTTGTTTCCAACAGTAACCCAAGTGCTACCATCAGTAGAAATTTGAATTTCCTGAAGATCGTTGAAGCGAGCTCCATATTGTTCAAATTGCAAGGATACTTGATTGCTACCACCTAGTGCTGCGATATCAATTGGCTGTGCCGAAGTAAGGGTGTAAACAACATTCAATGCTTGTGTTCCTGGTGAGGCGGTAGGGTCTCCGTTTACGAGCTCTGCATAGTTACCACCAGAAGTTGAAGTTATTCCATTCGATGACCACCAACCATCATTCGTACTATTAATGTTCCAACCAAATTCTATACCGCTCTGTCCTGAATTATCTAAGGTCCAGTTAGCTGGGTCAGAAAAATCATCAGACCAAAGCGTGATCCCTAAAATCTTTTCATCTGCTGGTGCTTTAACATGTACGTTAGGAGCCTTAACCAAATCCTGGAAAGTCTGTATACGTGGTGCTTTTTGAGCGTAGGCAACAGAGGCAATTGCACTAAATAAGAGTATTAATTTTTTCATTTTTTGCATATTTTGTTTAAATATAATCATTTCTATACGTCCTTCAAAAAAGGTAAATTTTTTCTGCCTTGTATCAATTCATCTGCTGAACAATTGGCGATAAATAACGCTTCGTGTTCAAGTGGTGTTAACAATTGATTTCCCAATAAATCGATGGCCTGACTATGACCAACATATTCTAAGCTGTTGCCATCTGTCCCCACTCGATTGCATGCAATAAAATAACACTGATTTTCTATTGCTCGAGCTTTTATCAAAGCATCCCAATGTGAGATGCGTTTTTTTGGCCAATTTGCAACATTTAAAATAGCATCATAGGCCGGAGTACCATCTTCATTTAGACGATTACGTACCAGTTCAGGAAAACGCAAATCGTAACAAATTTGCAAGTTTAACTTCCAACCAAGATAGTCTACAATGACTTCATTGTCTCCAGTTGTGAATAGTTGATCCTCTCCCCCTAAACCAAATGCCTTTCGTTTATCGTAAATTTCGTGGGTACCATCAGGAAACATAAAAACGCCTCTGTTTATATAATGGGCATCTTTACTTATCATTATTGAAGTATAAATAGCCGTTTGTTTGATTTTGGCTAATTCTTTTAGAAACAATAAACCGCTAGAATTTGTCCAATTATCAGCAAAACTAACATCCATCGAAAAGCCTGTATGAAACATTTCAGGTAAGAGGAGCAAGTCAAAATTTGGGCTCAATTCTAGTAAGGATTTAATTCGATTGAAATTTGCATCCTTATTCAGCCAAATTTGATCATATTGTAGTATGCCAATCGTTAAATCTTGCATAGGCGTTCTATTGCAGTTTCTAAAGTTTCCTTTGTTTTTGCATAGCAAAATCTAATGAGCTTGCGATCTTCTCCATTTGCATTAAATACAGACAATGGAATGGTGGCTACACCATGTTCTTTAGTGAGGCGAATACAAAAATCAGTATCAGGCTCGTCCGAAATAGCCGAATAAGATGCAACTTGAAAATAACTACCTTGCGCAGGGAGTAATGTAAAACGACTCTCTCGCATTCCTTCACGAAAAAAGTCTCTTTTTTGTCTATAGAAATTAGCCAAATCCCTTATTTCAACTTGATCAAGATAGCTAGTAAGTGCTTTTTGTGCTACACTATTAACAGAAAAAACTAAAAATTGATGCACTTTTTGTATCTCCTTCATGAGTTGAGGAGCACAAACCAAATAACCCATTTTCCACCCTGTTATATGGAATGTCTTGCCAAAAGAAGATATGATAATTGAGCGCTCACGAATAAGCTCTCTTTGATGAATAGACTGATGTGTATTTTCAAATGCAATGTATTCATAGACCTCGTCGGAAAGCAACAATAAATTCGGAAAATCTAACATGACACTTTCCAATTGTTCAAAATCGCTATTATCCCAAATTGTTCCACTAGGATTATGTGGATTATTGGTTATCAACATGCGCGTATTGGGAGTTATAGACTCCCTGATTTTCTTCCAGTTTGGTCTAAAATCCTCTGCTAAAGGAATACGTATTGGTCTTGCTCCAGATAAAAGAACAGGTGCCTCGTAACAGTCGTAACTTGGATCTAAGATAATTACCTCTTCTCCACTATGTACAAATGCTTGTATGCTTGTAAAGATCCCTTGAGTTGCCCCTGCCGTGATCAAGACTTCATCTGGATCAATGGACCTGTTGTATTGTTTGGCAATTAAAGATGCTATTTGTAAACGCAAATCCAAAAGCCCTTGCATTGGTGCATATTGATGAGATGTTGTCAATGCCGCATCTACAAGACAATTTTGAAGCAAAGGATCAATATCAAAGTTTGGGAATCCTTGGGCTAAATTAATAGCGTCGTACTGCTGCGCAAGGGCAGACATTTTTGTGAAAATTGTGGTACCTACCTGGGGTAATTTGGAGGCGAACATAGAACAGTAGAATATTGAATTTATTACAACCCAAATTATCTATCTTCAGCTCTTGACTCGAATGATCCCTATACTATAAATGCTTAATTCTTAAGTCGTGGAGCAGTTGAGTCAGTAGAAATATTCAAGGAAGTGATGATAAATGCAGTACGTCGATTTAATTGGTTTTCCTCTTCAGAACAACTATTACGAATTGAGCCCTCACATGGACAATCTACTTTAAGTTGTGATTCACCATAACCCTTATAGGTGATTCGCTCTGGATTTGAAATTCTAGACTTGATATAATTTGCCGCATTTGTAGCTCTTCTGTTGGAAAGTCCCTGATTATAACTAGCTGAACCTCGGCAATCGGTATGTGAACCCAATTCTACTTCAATCTTAGCATTTTCATTCATAAAGCGGACAACTTTATCCAACTCAATGATTGCGTCTGGACGTAAATCCGCTTTGTCAAAATCATAATAAATCGATTTTAATCCAAGCAGAGCAGTAATATCTTGTTCTAAAGATAATGGTTCTAGTGTCAGATCTATAAGACTTGCTACCTGCAAAAGACTGGAATCTTTCACGATATGTTCTAGTGCGATTTCTTTTGATACGTAACCCTCTTTATCCAAGAATATATTTAAGCGGATTTTGGTCTCTAATGGAATACTATCAAGTA
>JAURNL010000094.1 GCA_030830205.1 Crocinitomicaceae bacterium
CGTGGACCGGTTGTGGTTCTGAGCGTTCAGCAGCTTCAGTTTCGTTGGCTAACGCAACTTCTTGCACCGGTTGTGGTTCTGAGCGTTCAGCAGCTGGAGTTTCGTTGGCTACCACAACTTCTTGGACCGGTTGTGGTTCTGAGCGTTCAGCAGCTTTAGTTTCGTTGGCTAACGCAACTTCTTGGACCGGTTGTGGTTCTGAGCGTTCAGCAGCTGGAGCTTCGTTGGCAAGTATGATCTCATTTTGAGACTTGATCGCAGCAGAAAGCACCTCTTGTTGCGCATATTGAGCTAAAAGTGCTTCATATGAACTTTGAAGATTGAGTTCAGGAAGTTCTTGATTTTCTGCCTCTACCAAGAATGCTTCTTTTTGAGTAGTTTGCTCAAAAACTTGAATCTGTACAACCTTTGCTTCTCTAGCGGTATGTAATGCACTGCTTAATTCTTCTAGATCCCTCAGTTGTGTTTGAAATACTTCTATTTGCAACTGTGTTTGGCTCTGAAACTTTTTAGACTGCAAAGGTAAATCAGCCTGAAGCTGCTTGATTTGTAATGCTATATTTTCTTTTTGGCTTCTTACCAGGGATTCTTCCTTCAGGAGATTTTGCAAATTACGTTGTTCATCGAGTGAGGCAGCCTCAAGTGCACTTGCGCCATCAAAAGCCGCAATTTGTAGGTATTGTTGAATTGATTCACGCCGCTTCTGCCAACCATTGATCAATTCAAGAGAATCACCTGTCAGTAAAATAAGCTGATTTCGTTCATTGATAGAGCGTAAGGTATCTAATATTTCTAAATCGGGAATATTTGCAGCTTGATTAATTTCGATCCATTGCTTATCAAAAGCTAGAGTCCGTTCTACTTGGGTCAATGACTCCATTAATTGACGACGTTGATCATGCGCATTAGGCTGCTCATTTAATTCGCTTAGCTGTGCAAGCATTTGTTCACGGAATGCTAGCTGCAGCTCAAAATCATGACGCAATAGCTCCATGAGGCGTACTTGATTTTCTAAACTGACCTCTGCGGCAATTAAAGAATCTGTCATTTTTGCGATAAAAGCAGTGGTATCAATGGTGCCCATGCCCCATTCAAATCCAAGTGAAGGTGATGATGGTAAGGATGAATTACTCTGAATAGTATTGATAGAGGACTTATACGTTAAAAGCGAGCCCTTTGCCTCTTGGAATTGTAACTGAGAAAGCCCTGCGATTTGATTTGCGGGATCTAGATCTACTATTTGATTCCGCACTTGCCATTGTTCAGCACCCAGCTCATCACTGAAATAACTGACTTGTTGTTGAAGCGCTGTTTGGGGTTTTAAATTCGGAATATTAAAACGTGTTTGATATGATTTGGATGCCCCTTCCACCTGTATCTCTAAAGCAAAGTCTCCACTCAATGGAAGGGCTACCTGATACGCCCCATTGTCGTCTGAGACAAACGGACCATAGCGCATTCCAGTAATTAAATCTGAAAACTCCAGTACAACAGATTTCGAGTTGGGTTCAAGTTCATTATTAAAAAATCCTGAAAAGATAAAATTAGCCTGTACTGCTGCATCAAGTTCCAAGACGTAAATTTCATATTGACCAACTTTTCCTTGTCTGTTGGTAGCAAAATAGGCCTTTTGCTGCGTAGCATCACAGACATAAAACAAATCATCACTCGGACTTGAGTAAGGATAAGCCATCTTTTCGACTTCACTAGCCGTATTTGTTGCTATACTGTATCTAGCCTTGAATAAGTCGTGTTGACCTATGTTCTTGGACTTTGAACTAAAATACAAGGTACTTGTATTTGGATCATAAAAACCAAATGATTCATCAGTTAAAGGATTGTTGACCTCTCCTAAGATAAGAGCTGCTTGCCCCCATTCATTATTGGCATCCTTCTGCTGTATATACAAATCTAATTGTGTGCCTTTTGGCCCATATGAAGAAAAGATCCTATACTTCATACCTCTTTTGTAGGCATAAACGGGGACATGTCCGTTTTTGGCATTGTTTTTACTGTGTACCTCTGGTGCTTCATAGAAAGAATAGTCGTCGGAAGAGAAAGGATATTGACTATAAAACTTTTGGTTTTCAGTGGCACTGAGCGAAATAAGTGGTAACCGTATAAAAGCTTCTACTTCTTCTAATCCTCGGTTGCATTCTGCAATGTGTTTACTAATATCCTTTTGAAACTTAGCGTTCTGGCTAAGTTGTGCATATGTTTGGTAGGCTTGAATTGCCTGTTTAAAGAAGTATTGTTCTTGGTATATCTGAGCGCGGTAATAATATAATAGTGGATCTGGAATCTGTCGGAGTCCTAAAACAACATCAAAATATTTTGCGGCTTTAAAACGATTTTCTACTTCAAAAATACAAACACCGTACCTGTAATTATAATCAGGGTTTTGTTGATCTTTGGCAAGTAATTGTCTGTAATCTACCAGCGCATTTGAATAGTTTTGTTTTTCAAATGCCTCATTAGCGCGTTTTTCCAAATTACTTAACGATTGCGCGAAGTAAGACTGGTTTGTCCAAAAGAACAAAACAAGAAAGGCGATATATAAGAGCTTTTTTCTTTGCACTATAAGTAGTATAACCTATAGGCTTACGATTTTTTGCTAAAAAGGTTCATCCGGTTTTCAGTCCCATTCAGCAAACGTTGGATATTCTTTCGATGAGCCCAAATTACGATCGTTCCGAGCAAAATGGTAAAGATGATCATGATTCGCGTGTCGTTATGTATGAAGAAATAGGAAACCAATGGAAAACACAATGAAGCAATTATTGCTCCTAGAGAGACATATCGCGTAGTTAAAAAAATAAGTAAAAATATACTAAGACAAACTGCTGCTGCTGGAGGATTGATACCAATGACGATTCCTAATGAAGTGGCAACACCCTTCCCTCCTCTGAATTGAGCGAATATCGGAAAAACGTGACCAACAACAGCACTTAATCCTCCGACTAATTGTAAAATAAGGAATTCGTCTTTATAACCCCCAAAGGCAGTTTGTGCCAGAAAATAAGGCAAACAAGCCGCGGCAGTACCTTTGAGTACATCAATTAACAATACCGTCCAACCGTAACGCTTTCCTAGGACCCTAAAAGTGTTGGTGGCTCCAGCATTTTTACTACCGTGTTCACGGATGTCAATCCCCTTAAAATAACGGCCAACCCAAACTGCTGTTGGAATACTACCAATGAAGTAAGCGACCAATAATACATAAAAGAGCGTCATTTTTGTTATTTAATTAATAAAAAAGCCCTCAATTTAGCTAAAATTTTTGAAGCATCGGCTTCAGTACAAGTCTCGTAATTGAAATTCCGAGATTTACGTTTGTCAGGTTTAATACCATCGATGGCTGCCATAAATTTTTGATAATCGGAATAAATTACCATATTCCCATCTCTTTTTTGGTGTGTGTAACCAAATAAATAGCGCGTCCCGTCGAAAGTTTCTATTGACCAATAAAAAGCAGGATTCGACTCATCTCCAAAACTTTGAACATAAGCTTGCGTGAAGGTAACCGGCTGAACGATTGCAGATCCATTAACCGACACTAAACCTACACTTTGAGCTGAACTGAGTAAGCCTTTGCTCTGCTTGGTCGCACTAGGCTTATCACTACCAAAACTCTCTAGTACAATACCACTTATGATCAAACTTTGCTCAAGGGAGTTAGGCATCTTCTTTAACTTCTCTTCATCAAAATCCTTGAATACTTCTTGTGCATCCTTTGGATTAGACCATGCAATTAAACTATTCATTAAAGCGTCCATGGGTTTTTTAATGTTCCACTCTGGCACATTTTCCTGTGCTCTTAGCTGTGAAAGCATTTCAGCCCATACAGAGTTGTCTATAGGAACGCTTATTTTAGCGTTTGCTGAAATTCTGGTTTTGCGTTTTTGAATATCGTAGCTGATTTTTCCATAGAGGTCAATGTCAACATCACCCGTATTAATTCCAAGATTCATATGACCATAACCTGACAAGCTACAATTTTCTATGCTTAAGACTAGTAGGTTGCTGAGTGTATCTGTTCTAAGTAAGCGTGCCTTGCTTCCAACCTCAAATTGTTGCTTCTGTTGGTCGTATTGCAAGTAACCTCCCACTTGAAATAAATTGGGGTCTTCTTTTCCAATTTGTTGGGATAAAAAGGCTGGATATATACGCATACTATCCGATCTTTCCGTTGCGCGCCATACAAAACCTAATGCTAGGTTATTCCCTTTAGCATCTGTAGGTTTATCAGGAATTGGAATTTGTATCTGCTTGGCCAAAATGGTGTCCTTGAAACTCATCCAAGATTTGTCGTACTGACAAGGGTGGTCTAATTTGGTAGAACCTTCAAGCAACATTCCAGGGTGATTGGCTTCTATTTGGACTTTTCCATAATAAGCAAACTCTGGACTCAATTGAAATTGTTGTTTTTGGGTAATCTCACCAATTGCAACTGTTTTGGTCTGGATATAAGCCAACGAATGGATATTGATCAGGCTCTTAGTACTGTCTCTATCATAGTATGGATATATACCACTACCATCATAAGCTAAGCGCCCTGAGATGCGAATGGTAGCAGCTTCGAATTGATGGTA
>JAURNL010000095.1 GCA_030830205.1 Crocinitomicaceae bacterium
GGACCGGCTATTCAACTTTTCATGAATGAAGAAGGATTTGTTGATGGTTCGGTTACCGATGAGAGCCCAGTTCTGCTGGCAAAAGTTAGCGACGAAAATGGTATCAATACCGTCGGAAATGGAATTGGTCATGATATTGTTGCTGTGCTCGACGGACAAACAGCACAACCTATTGTCCTGAATGATTTTTATGCTGCTAATTTGGATGACTATCAGTCCGGCGAAGTGCGTTATCAATTTCAAAATTTAAGCCAAGGCCCTCATCATTTGTCACTCAAGGTATGGGATGTTAACAATAATTCTTCAACATCAGCAATAGATTTTATTGTTAAAGCCAAGGAAGCTCCAGTTTTACAACATGTACTTAATTACCCCAATCCATTTACTACGCGCACAGAGTTTATGTTTGAGCACAACCAATCATGCTCTTCACTAGATGTGCAAATTCAGATCTTTACTATTTCTGGTCGTTTGGTAAAAACGATAGCTCAGGAAATGCCAACAAGTGGATTTCGGGTTTCCGGTTTATACTGGGATGGCCGGGATGATTTTGGAGATGAGCTTGCTAGAGGAACCTATCTATATCGTTTAAAAGTACAAACCCCGGATGGTGCGTATGCAGAGCAAACTGAAAAACTTGTTATCCTAAAATAGAATTTCCCTATCTTTACCCTCTCTATGAAAAGTCCTAGATTAAATACATTAGTTCTCAGCATTTGTTTGATCTTTGTTGCTCAAAATGCATTTGCGCAACCAACAAGTGGCTCTGGAGTTACAGACAACGATCTGCAGCTGAATACCATCACTACCTCCCTGCCATTTATGGCCATTACACCAGATTCTCGTGCGGGCGGAATGGGTGATGCTGGAACGGCATTAAGTGCAAATTCTACCTCTGTTTATTGGAATACGTCGCTTCTGAGCTTTGCCAAGCAAAAATCAGAAGTTAGTCTCTCGTATACTCCATGGTTAAGGCAACTTACAAATGACATACACTTATCTTATCTTGCAGGCTACAAACAATTGAATAAGGTTCACTCAATAGGTGGAGCCTTGCGTTACTTTAGTCTTGGGGAAATTACTTTTACAGATATCAATGGTGATGTCCTTCGTGATGATAAACCCAGTGAATTTGAATTAGTAGGAGCGTACGCATTTAGATTAGCCGATCGTTTCAGTATTGGCGTGAATGGTAAGTTCGCCTATTCGAATCTAACCGGAGGTCTAACTGTTGCGGGTGTAAATACAAAGCCCGGTGTTGTAGGAGCAGCAGATCTTTCATTTAGTTACTTTAATGACGATGCGCACATTGGAAACACTGATGGTACCTATACTTTTGGAATGACTATTAACAATATTGGAAATAAAGTATCCTATTCTGAGTTATCTCGAAGAGATTTCATTCCAATGAATCTGAAAATTGGAAATAGTTTTTTAGCAGAGTTCGATGAGTACAACAAAGTGACTTTTTCACTCGATTTACAACGTCTGTTGGTACCAACACCAGCGATTTATAAGTTAATTGACGGTGATTTCGTAATGTTGGCAGGTATGAACGGAGATGTAGGTATCATCACTTCTATGATGCAGTCATTTTACGATGCACCTGGCGTATTGGCTACGGATGAGAATGGTGACTATATTCAAAATACCGATGGAACTTATCAAGTTGTCAAAGGCACGCGTCTCAAAGAAGAGTTGGCCGAAATTAATATTGCCGCAGGAGCAGAATGGTGGTACAGCGATGTTTTGGCTTTGAGAGGTGGTGTATTTTACGAAAACAAAAACAAAGGGAATCGTCAATTTTTAAATTTAGGCGCTTCACTCAAATACAATATGTTCGCCATAGACTTTTCTTATTTAGCCTCTTTAAATGGTCGTCAAAGCCCTTTAGCTAATACCTTGAGATTTACATTACGCCTTAATCTCGGCGGCAACTAGAAATGAAAGTAAAACCTAATTTGCGAATTGGCTACGGTGTTGATGTCCATCAATTGGCAGAAGGTTATCCGCTTTGGATTGGCGGGATTCAAATCCCTTCTATCCATGGTGCAGTAGGCCATTCAGATGCAGATGTGCTCATACACGCTATTTGTGATGCTTTATTAGGTGCCTTATCATTGAGAGATATAGGCTTTCATTTCTCTGACCAAGACCCTCAATTTAAAGGGATTGATTCAAAAATATTACTAGAAAGAGTTTTTCAACTCATCACGGATAAAGGCTACGGAATTATTAATATAGACGCAACCGTTATCCTCGAAACCCCCAAAGTAAATCCTCATATCGAGCAAATGCAAGCTGTGATGGGTAAGATTCTCGATTTATCCCCTGAAGAATTGAGTATAAAAGCGACCACTCATGAAAAAGTGGATTCTTTTGGAGAGCAGCGCGCAATTAAAGCATATGCGTCTGCACTGCTGTATCAACTTTCTTAAAATACTTAAGGTACCAATTGAACGTAAACAACTTTTTTGGTCTCAAAGAATTCTTCTTTGAAGAAATCGGAGATTGAAAATTCTTTGACGGGGTATTTTAAGCCAGAAAGTTCTTCAGTTAGGTCCCCGCCTTTAAGGTATAATACACCATTTTTTAAGGAATGTAGATTTTTTTTAGCGCTTTTTCCTTTGACCCAAGTTAAAAATACTGGCATTTGAGTTACAGCCCGACTGATGATAAAATCGTAACGATCTTTAATTGTTTCTGCCCGAGCATGACTTGCTGTTACATTTTGCATTCCTAGACTTGAAGCAACTTCTTGAACTACTTTTATCTTCTTCCCAATGGAGTCAACCAAGTGAAACTGTACGTCTGGAAATAAAATAGCTAGTGGAATCCCAGGGAAGCCGCCTCCGGTTCCTATATCTAATATCTGAGACCCTGGTAAAAAAGAATGTACTTTGGCTATGGCCAAAGAGTGCAATACATGTCGCTCATAAAAATGCTCAGTATCTTTTCTTGAAATTACATTTATTTGAGCATTCCAATGCACATAGAGCGACTCGAGGGCCGAAAATTGCTGAATTTGCACTTCGCTTAAATCCGGAAAATAATGCTGAAGCAGTTTCATTAAATACTGTCTTTAGTCTGCTGCATCATAGCGGCTAAAAAATCTCTTGCTCGAAATAACTGTGCTTTTACTGTGCCAAGAGGTAAATTGAGTTCTTCCGCAATTTCTTCATAGCTTTTTTCTTCAAAATAACGTTTCTCAACAAGTTCTCGGTATTTAGGTTTGAGCTTGCTAACCAAAAGACGCATGTGAATGAGTCGTTGACCTTGAATGATTGTCTCCTCAGGATTAAGCGTTTGTGATTTAGCATCTATTTGCATTCGCTCACCATCACTAGTTGTGATTCCTCTGTCAATGGAGGTCACTTCAATGCGTTTTTTGCGGATGAAATCAATGCAGTTATTCGAAGCAATTTTGAAAAGCCATGTACTAAATGCAAAACTCGGTGAGTATTGATCTAGACGTGCAAAAGCTTTCCCAAAAGCTTCTATGGTTAAGTCGTCTGCGTCATCAGTATTTTTAACCATCTTGAGCATCATAAAATAAATGGAGTCGCGGTAGCGATCCATTAAATCAGCATATGCAATCTGACTACCCGATCGGGCTGCAGCTACCAAATGCAGGTCCTGTTTAGCTTTTTCGGATAAATGCTCGTTTTCTACCATCGGTAATATTTTTTCCTTTCGGATATATAATAAACAATGGGCATCAAGACACTATAAAATATATCCCAAGCTGGAAAGAATAAAGCCAGTTTTTTCTCGCCTAGACGTTTGAGACACGTACCTTGTAGCCACCATTTAGTAGCAATTACACCCATAAAAATACTTAAGCCCAAGGGCAAGTAATTTATATTCAAGTACAAAGCAACAAAAGATATCCACATCAAAATAAGGCTTATTGGATAGATTCCTAACAATACTTTCTTAATAAACGGGTATCTAGCTGAACTAATATGGTATTTGGCTTTCTGCCTGAGCCACTCTGACCACGTTGTAGGGGCAGCTGAAGTTACAAATGAAGTAGCGTCATCAGTGATGCTAATAGAGGTAAATTTAATTGCATCATGAAGTAATAGGTCGTCATCGCCAGGACTTATCGCATAATGTGATTTGAAACCATTTACCTTTTGAAATAGTGCTTTTGTATAAGCTAAATTACGACCATTCGCTTTGAATGCGCTACCAGCTAAAGCATAACTAAAGGCACTTGCGCCCATCCAAGCGTTGTCAAATCGTACCAGTTTGTTGAAAAAACCCCTTTGTTTAGTGAATGGACTGTAGCCAATTACCATCTGTTGTTTGGTCGTTAATCTACTCATGATTTGTTTGAGCCACTGGCTGCTAGATGGTCGGCAATCTGCATCGGTAAGTACGAAGTGTTCAAAACTTGCTGCTTTGATACCAAGTGTAATGGGGAGTTTTTTTCCTATTTTTAAGTGTGGACTTCTTGAGATTTCAACCACCTTTAACTGTTTGAATTGATGTGCAAAGGCAGTTAAAATCCAATTGCTATCATCGATACTTTGATTATTGACTACAATGACTTCATATTGTGGATAGTCCTGGCTCAAGATAGTTGGAAGATGTTCGTAAAGGTTATCAGATTCGTTGCGCGCCGCAATGATCACCGAGACTGGAGGAAATGAGTGATTTTCAGCAAGTGTATGCGTGCGCTTAAAAACAAATCTAGCATAAAAATAAAAGACATAAAACAACTGAATTGCACCCAGAAAAATGCCAGCAAAGAGCAAATAAGCCCAAATGTCGTTTTGAATGTTTGGTAAGTACGTCATCGTTGGGTACAAAGATGTTCAGGGAATTTAAATACACGTATCTTTGCTTTAGGTATTTTTCAACATTGTTATGCACTTTGACTTATTAAAGACAGATTCTCAATCCAAAGCACGCCTGGGTAGGCTACACACTGCCCATGGCACAATAGAGACGCCTATTTTTATGCCAGTAGGCACTGTGGGGTCAGTAAAAGGAGTGCACCAGCAAGAATTGCGTGACGATATCAATGCTCAGATCATTTTGGGCAATACGTATCATTTATTTTTGCGACCAGGAACTGATGTGCTTGAGGCAGCAGGTGGTTTACATCAATTTATTGGTTGGGAGCGTCCAATTTTAACGGATAGTGGTGGTTATCAAGTTTACTCGCTTTCTGGTTCTAGAAAAATTCAAGAAGAAGGTGTCAAGTTTCAATCACATATAGATGGTAGTTATCATTTTTTCACACCTGAAAGAGCGATTGAAATTCAGCGCAGTATTGGTGCAGATATCATAATGGCATTTGATGAGTGTACGCCTTATCCTTGCGATTATGCATACGCCAAACGCTCAATGAATCTGACTCATCGGTGGTTAGCACGTTGTTTTAATGCGATGGAGCAAACTCAACCAAAGTACGGGTATGAACAAGCCTTGTTTCCTATCGTTCAGGGTAGTACTTACAAAGACCTCCGAGAAGAGTCTGCACATGTCATTGCTTCTTTTGATGCCGTGGGTAATGCAATAGGGGGCTTGTCTGTAGGGGAGCCCGATGACGAACTCTATGAAATGACAGATTTGGTCTGTCAGATATTACCTAAAGAAAAACCGCGTTATTTGATGGGCGTTGGTACCCCCATCAATTTGTTAGAGGGTATTGCACTTGGAGTAGATATGTTTGATTGCGTGATGCCTAGCAGAAATGCTCGTCATGGCTTACTTTATACCTGGGACGGCACCATCAATATAAAAAATGAAAAATGGGCAAAAGATTTCAGTCCGCTCGACCCATCGAGCCAGGTTTGGGTAGATCAAGTATATACAAAGGCCTATTTACGTCACCTCATCAAAACCGGAGAGTACCTTGGTATCCAAATTGCAACTATTCATAATCTGGCTTTTTATCTTGAACTCATGCGAGTAGCCCGAGAAAAAATTGCAAGTGGTGAATTTACTACCTGGAAAAACCAAGTGATACAAAAGCTAGGCCAGCGCTTATAGACATGCTGAAACAAATTGACCGATATATCATAAAAAAATTCTTGAGCACGTTTTTTTTCATGCTCGGACTCATTATGGTGTTCTCGGTTGTATTTGATATTTCAGAGAAGCTAAGTGAGTTTATTAGCAATAAAGCACCTCTGAGCGAAATATTTTTTAGCTATTACGTGACTTTTATTTTGTATTACGGAAATACTTTTTCTTCAATGATCATCTTTTTATCAGTGATTTGGTTTACTGGTAAAATGGCTCAGGATACAGAAATCATACCAATATGGTTTTCTGGAAGGCCTGTAACCCGTTTTTTGAGACCCTATTTTATAGGTGCAACTATCCTGACCATCTTTTCATTAGTTCTAAATCATCTCATTATTCCAAGAACAAATAAAATACGATTGGCATTTGAAGAGCGTTATTATCGCGACGTGCTCTCAGTCAATAATTACCAAGCAGAGTATCCGGGTAATGAGCTTGTTTATTTTTCCAACTATGCAGCTCAAGAACAACGCGTTAATGACCTTACGATACAGAAGTGGAACAAGGACAATAGACCAGTTTATTTCCTTCGTGCGCGTTTTGCCAAGAATAAACCTGGTACAAATAAGTGGCGGCTAACCGATTACTACGAAAAAGATTATAGTTTCCCAAAAGCAAGGCTTGTTCACGGGCAAAACAAAGACACAACATTTGTTTATCGTATTGAAGAGATGGCACAGCGCGATAACGCTGCCCAAGCGCTAACCTATAATGAACTCAAATACGCCATCAAACGAGAGGAATTAAAAGGATCAAAGTTAGTGCCTGAATTTGAGATTGAATTGCATCAGCGCACTTCCTTTCCATTTGCAACTTATATCCTTACCCTTATCGGTGTATCTGTTGCATCTGAAAAGAAAAGAGGTGGTATCGGCGTAAATATTGCAATTGGACTTGCCTTTATCTTCGTCTATATTTTTTCAATGAAAATGCTAACTGTTGCTGCCATTAAAGTCGGGTTTCCCACGATTTGGTCCGTGTGGTTACCTAATATTATCTTTGCGCTTATTGCGCTTGTGTTTTATCAGCGTTCTCAAAAATAGGAGGCCAATTTCCCAGCTTAATATGCAAACCATCTTCTGCTGCACCAACTAGTGGATGCGCTGTACGCGCTTCTAATAAGTGTTGCTGGGCGTCGTCATATCTCGATGAAAAATGACCAAGTAATAAGTACCTGCAACCTGCCTTACTTGCTTGTTCTGCTGCTTGAAGTGCAGTAGAATGATAGGTGCTTTTGGCGCGGTCTTTATGTTCTTGGCAAAATGTTGCCTCGTGATAAAGTAAATCTATTTGCTGTATAGCCTCCAAATAAGTAGGGCTCGGTTTCGTATCAGAACAATATGCGTAGCTAAATGATTGATCTGCAGGTAAGGTATAGTCTCGAAAATCGTATAGTTGCCCATCTCTTTCTATGGATAAACCAGCCTTCAATTTGGGCATATCTTCTATGCGTAAATCTGCTTTTGCAATGGCATTTTTATCGAGGTGGTATGGTTTCTGTTTCTCATTGATACGGAAACCAAGTGTAGGAATTCTGTGTTTGAGACCAAAGGCATAGATTTCAATAAGTCGGTCTTCAAAAATCAGTTGCTTTTTGCTTGGTTCTATGGTATGAAAACGAAGATCAAAGGTGATAGGGTGTCCGCCGGCAGCAATCATGGCTCTTACCAGCGTTTCTAGTCCCGGCGGACCATAAATTTGCAGTTTTTTGTTTCTACCAAGAAGATGCATGGTAGACAGAAGACCGGGCAGCCCAAAAAAGTGGTCACCATGTAAGTGGGAGATGAGTATGAACTGTATTTTTTGAAGCTTTAATCCTAATTTTCGCAATTGCTGTTGGGTGCCTTCGGCACAATCAATAAGGATGTGTCTTTCGTTGCAATTGACATATTGTGCGCTAGCTTGTCTTTTACTTGTTGGCAAAGCTGCCCCAGAGCCGAGTATGTGCAACTCAAAACTCACTTGGCAAGTAAATCTAGCGCTGCATCTGTGGAATTTCCGATGGTGAGGACTTTGTCGAGTTGTGCTATTTCAATAAGCTTCATTACATTAGGCTGTAATCCGGTAAGTGCGAATTTACCATTGGTATCTTTGCAGAGTCTGTTGGCAATGAGTACTGCAGATAAGCCTGATGAATCGCAATACTTGGTTTTGCTCATATCCAAGACGATATAGTTTGTACCTACTTTGTTGAGCTGTAAAAAATGAGCTTTTAATTCGGGTGCATTACTTGCGTCGAGTTTCTCAACTTCGGTACTGACAACCACAATTTGACCCTGGGGGTCTACGGAGAAATTCATAGCAATGATTTAGTCAAAAATAACTAAATTATCTTTCGATTTTTGCTGCAAGCAAATAAATTACCGCCATTCGAACCGCAACACCATTTTCAACCTGATCTAAAATGATGCTTTGTGCGCTATCCGCTACATCAGATGAAATTTCTACTCCTCTATTGATAGGTCCTGGATGCATGATGACGATTTCTTTAGAAAGACTATCTAGTAACGATTTGTCAAGTCCAAAGAGTAAAGCATATTCTCTTAATGATGGAAAGTATTTGATGTCTTGGCGTTCTAGTTGAATTCTAAGCATATTTGCCACATCACACCACTCTAATGCTTCGCGTAGATTGTGTGAAACCCTTACACCAAGATCTGATATGTATTTAGGTATGAGTGTGCTAGGTCCGCAAACCATTACTTCGGCACCTAATTTTTGAAGGCAGTAAATATTGCTAAGAGCAACCCGTGAATGGAGGATATCACCTACAATAACTACTTTTTTTCCTTCAACGCTGCCCAGTTTTTCTTGGATAGAGAAGGCGTCAAGGAGTGCTTGTGTCGGGTGTTCATGAGTGCCATCTCCAGCATTTACAACACGAGCTTTGATTTTTTGAGATAGAAATTTAGCGGCTCCTGGATTGGGGTGACGCATCACTACCATATCTACTTTCATCGCTAAAATGTTGTTCACGGTATCGACCAGCGTTTCTCCTTTCTTTACCGAAGAGCTTGCTGCGCTAAAGTTGACTACATCGGCAGAAAGTCGTTTTTGGGCAAGTTCAAAAGAAAGACGGGTTCGGGTAGAATTTTCAAAAAAGACATTGGCGATGGTAATGTCTCGAAGTGAGGGTACTTTCTTTATCGGACGATTGATAACTTCTTTAAAACGAGCTGCAGTTTCGAGTATGAGTTCGATGTCTTGACGTGTAAGGTCTACTATACCGGTAAGGTGATCAACGCTGAGCTGCTTCATTGCCTTCTTTTGTAAATAATAATATTTGGTCTTGACCTTCGATTTCTTTCCATTCTACTGCCACACGTTCCGATGTCAAGGTATCTACCGTTTTACCAATATAATCCGCTTGAATCGGTAAATCTCGGCTATAGCGGCGATCGATTAGGGTAAGAAGCTGTACTTGAGAAGGACGCCCAAATGTGAGCAGCGCATCTAAACCTGCACGAATCGTACGACCGGTAAACAAAACGTCATCGATGAGGATAACGCGCTTGTTTTCAATGGAAAAATCGATGTTAGTTATACTGGGTAAAATCGGTGTTTCCCTGCGACGGAAGTCATCACGATGAAAAGTGATATCGAGATTTCCTGCTTGGATTGTATGAGATAATATGAGTTCAAGTTGTGTTTTGAGACGTGTGGCAACATGAATTCCGCGAGGCTGAAGGCCAATTAGGACGGAGTTTTCAAAGGTATCGTGGGTCTCAATGAGTTCATGGGAAAGGCGTTTGAGCGTCAGTTCGAGCTGGGTGGCATTGAGGATCACTTGCTTTTCCATTGCTACAAAGATACTTTAAAAAATCTTTTTTTGGGAAGGCAAATCAGATAATAAGAAAAAACTACCCGTAATCCAAAGTAAATCATCCACCTTCATTTTTTGCTCAATGGTTGAAATAGCGCTTGCTAAATCATCAAAAATGGTTTCGATCCCTAAATTTTTCCAATCTGATCTACTTTTTGATCTCGGATTGCTAAAGACACACGCAGCTAGTGTTGCTTCCTTAGGAAATAGGCAGCATATTTCCTTTGAATCTTTGTCTTTGGATGCACCATAAATGATGAAAAGTTGTCCGGAGCAAGCTTGTTTGATGAGGGGGATACTCGCTTGAATACCAGCAGCGTTATGCGAAACATCAATTATGATTTTTGGGGAGTCTTGCCAGGTTTCTAGGCGTCCAAAAAAACCTGTGTGGTCTTTAAGGTTTTCAAGTGCATCTGTCTGCTCAGATAGTGAAAATTTAAAGCCAATCATATCAAGAGCAGCCATTGCTGCTTTGAAATTATTGATTTGGTAGCCTTTTAGAATGTCAAGCTCCAATGCAAGTTGGAAATCATCAGCAAAGGTGAGAGGCGCATTTAAAGCGTTGGATTGCTTTTCAAAAATGGCGCCTATCGATGATGATTTTTCTCCAAAGACAACAGGTGTATTACTTTTAATAATGCCTGCTTTTTCTTGCGCAATTGCTGCTAAAGAATTCCCGAGAAATTCTTGGTGATCCAAACCAATATTGGTAATTATACTTACTTTCGGGAGTAGTATATTGGTGGCATCAAGTCTACCACCCATACCGGTTTCAATTACCAAATAATCACATTTTTGTAACTCAAAATATTGGAGGGCCATGGCAAAAGTGAGTTCAAAAAAACTCGCATCTACGCTTTTTAACAATGATTGGTATTGTTTACAAAAGAAAATGACTTCTTTTGCTGGTATTGGTTTTCCATTAACGCGTATCCGTTCTGAAAAATCAAAAATATGAGGAGAGGTGAAAAGACCTACTTTTAGCCCTTTTTCTTGTAAAAGGCTAGCACAGTAGGCAGCTGTACTCCCTTTACCATTGGTGCCTGCAATATGAATACAAGGTATTTGTAGTTTGTCAATTTCCAGCAAATCTAACAACTGCTCTACACGATCTAGGCCGGGTTTATAGGCGCTAGAACCTAAATGCTGATAAGAAGGGAAGCGTTCAAATAACCATTCAATACAGGCTTGGTATGCGCTCTCCGTATCCATTTAGAGGAGTAAAAAGGTAAGTACCCCACCAATATATCCTGCTAAGGCCAATAATGAAAATCGTTTAAGATACCAGCCAAAGCCAATATTTTCCATCCCCATAGCAACTACACCGGCTGCTGAACCGATGATTAATATAGATCCTCCTGTACCTGCCGTATAAGCAATGAAATGCCATGCATCTGCGTCCATGACATCTTTAAACATGCCAATACTTGCAGCTACCAAAGGAACATTGTCAATAACAGCCGATGCAATACCTAAGAACGAAATATAAAGTTCCTTAGATATTCCGGAGGCAAGTACATTTTCACCAAGTCTTTCAATCATTCCGAGGCTTTCCATACCTGCAACGGTCATTAGAATACCCAAGAAGAAAAGAATGGAAGGCATTTCTATTTTACTAAGCGCTTTTAACGTAGGACCTACGTGTCCGCCGTGATCTTGCTCATTTAATGAGCTTAAGTTCAAGTGGCGTTTACTAGCGATTTCCCCAATTACTGCAAATACTGCCAGCGAAAACATCATGCCCATGTAGGGTGGTAGATGCGTTAGTGTCTTGAAGATGGGTACAAAAATAATGAGTACGAGTCCGCTAATTAAAATAAATCCTGATACCCTATTCTTTTTTAAACTTTTAATGTTAGGCAATTCTTGTTTAAAAATTTTTAAGTTTTTAGCAATGAGTAGGGGTATTAATAAGGTAATTACTGACGGAATGAAGATGTGCTCAATCAATTTTAATGCACTTACTTTTCCGGCAATCCAAAGCATAGTTGTAGTGACGTCTCCTATTGGTGACCAAGCGCCACCTGCATTTGCCGCTATGATCACAAATCCGGCCATCCACATGCGCAATTCTTTATCTGGAACCATTTTGCGTAAAATAGAAATAAGCACAATGGTGGCAGTTAAATTATCAATTATTGCAGAGAGAATAAAGGCCAGAACTGAAACTACAATAAGTAGTCTGTATGCCGTCTTGACTTTGATGAGAGCCTGTACACTTTTGAAACCATCAAAGTAATCTATCATTTCAACAATTGCCATTGCTCCCATTAAGAAGACTAAGATTTCCGTCGTTTTCCCAAAATGATGAAGTAAGGTTTCATTCAGACTATGGCCATCTGTTGTATTTAATGCAATTAGTGCCCAGGTTAGGGTCATCATGAGCAGCGCAGGAATCAATTTATCTACGCGCAATGAGTGTTCAAATGTAATTGCAGAGTAACCAACGATAAAAATAATAATGAGAGCAAGTTCCATAAATAGATTTTTAGACTTAAACTAATTGTTTGAGTGCAATTTCAAAGGCTGTTTTTGCAATACCTCTAGCACTGGTATTGTTATGGTGTGTTTGTGCTAATGCTTTTCGAATTGTTTGGCTGGCATCTTCAAAAATAAGTGCGTCGTCTAATGAGTTTAAATCTGAACTCATGAGGTAGGCAAAAACCCTTGCCATGCCACAATTGGCAATGAAATCCGGAATGAGTGCAAGAGATGCATCTGCTTTTTCAGCAATAGGTCCGAAGAAAATTTCTTGATCGGCAAAAGGTACATTAGCACCAGAGGAGATGACTTCTACGCCTGAATGGAGTAGCTGGTCTAGCTGAGCTTCAGTTATCATGCGACTTCCTGCGCAGGGTATGAATATATCAGCCGGGGTTGACCAAAAAGAATGGTTGATTTCTTCGTAACTCAGCAGGTTTGGAGCACTTAATTCGTTACCATTTTTATGAATAAAAAGTTCTTTTATTTCTTCAAACGAAAAGCCATCCGTTTGAATAAGACCACCAACTCGGTCAATGATCCCTACAATTTTTGCTCCTTTTTGAGCAAGGTAATAAGCAGCTGCTGAGCCAACATTGCCCCAACCCTGAACCAATACTCGTTTACCAGCTAATTGCCCACCCCAAATATCGTAGAAATGCGCAATGGAGGCCGCAACGCCATAACCAGTTATCATGTCGGCAACGACATATTTTTTGCCCAGTTCCGGGCTGTAGTTAGCATCTTCAATTACCTTAGAAACACCTCTTTGTAATTGTCCGATACGGTTGATTTTTTGGTCGTCGTTTGGTTTGAAATGACCATTAAATACGCCTTCTTGTGGATGCCAAACGCCGCATTCTTCCGTCATGGGAATTACTTCATGAATTTCATCAACATTCAGGTCTCCACCAGTGCCATAATAAGTTTTGAGTAGAGGAGATACGGCCGCAAACCAACGTTTCAATACGTCCTTCTTTCTTGGATCTTTAGGGTCAAAATTGATGCCAGATTTGGCCCCGCCAATAGCAGGCCCGGCAACAGTAAATTTAACTTCCATTGTTTTGGCCAAGGATTCAACCTCTCTTTTGTCTAAACCAACGCGCATTCTGGTACCTCCACCTGCCGCTCCGCCTCTTAGTGAGTTGATCACCACCCAGCCTTCAGCTTCGGTGAGTGCATCTTTCCATTCAAATACGATTTCAGGTCTTTTATTTTCAAATTTGGAGAGGAGGTCTTTCATTTGGATTGATTGTTGAGATTAGCGTTGCAAAAATACCAATTTTTAAGCGGGCAGGGGTTAAATTTTATATAGCAGACCTTGGTAATCATGTAAAATACCGGTGCGCAAGGCTTCTCGGGCACCAGTCACTTCTTTCAGTGTTGTTGTTTCATTTCGAAGATAACGCGCACCCAGAAAAGCAAAAATTAATGCCTCTTTAAAATTGATGAGTGTTGAATCCGGAACAATTAATTCTCCGGAGTATAATTTTTGAAGTATTTCGATTAAAAAACCATTGTGCGCTCCACCCCCTGTAACCAGGACTTTATTGATATGTAATTGTTGAAGTTGGGTGCAGCAAAGTTTGGAGAGAATTTCAAGATGAGTTCGTAATCGATCTGGAATGGAAAGGTGTTCAAAAAGTGGCATGTAGCACTGATCCAACCATTCGGTACCTAAGGATTTCGGCCCTTTTTGTAGAAAATAGTCTAGCTGAATTGCCTTGTGATATACTTGCGAATCAATTGTACCGGATCGAGCTAATTTACCGTCATGATCAAAGTGTTCACCTAAACTTTGCATCCATCTGTTCATTGGTAGGTTTGCAGGTGCTATATCAAAGGCTGTCGAAATGTTATTCGTTATATTAGACAAGTTTGCGAAACCACCTAGGTTTAAAAACCCGTTGGCTAAGTTAGCAAACAAATATTTATCCCCGATAGGCACTAGCGGTGCACCTTGTCCACCTGCACAGACATCGAGCATTCTAAACTGATTAATAACGGGAATTTTAGTGAGGTAATTTAAGGTGGCACCACAACCAATTTGTGTGGTGAAGCCTTTTTGAGGTTGATGAAAAATAGTCTGACCATGTGAAGCAATTGCCGTAATCTCTTGTTTGTCAATTTCAAATTCTGAAAGAAACTTCAAAACACTTTGGGCATAGAACTTTGCAATTTGTTGATCGAGCTCAAATACCTTTTGCGCATTTATATTGTAGATATGGAAGAGCGTGTCAAAAACATCTTTTGGCAGAGGATATGTTTTACTGTGTAATATTTGAAAAGCAGTTTGATTTTCAGTTGAAAAGTCAAAACTCACGTGGGCAATATCCAAGCCATCAAGTGATGTGCCAGACATAAGTCCAATGATCTGCAGATTATTGTATGTTTTTGCTTTCAAGAGTATCTGATTTCGTTTATTTTTGTCAAAATTAAAATAAATCAATCAACATGAATTTTGAACTCACTGAAGAGCACCTTGCAGTAAAAGAAGCGGCCCGTGATTTTGCCCAAAACGTATTAAAGCCGGGCGTCATTGAACGCGATAACCAACAAAAGTTTCCTGCCGAAGAAGTGAAGCAACTAGGAGAGCTTGGTTTTATGGGCATGATGGTAGATCCTAAATATGGCGGAAGCGGTATGGATACCTTATCTTATGTAATCGCAATGGAAGAAATTTCTAAAGTAGATGCTTCAACTTCTGTTTGTATGTCCGTCAATAACTCATTGGTTTGCTGGGGTCTCGAGACCTTTGGAACTGAGGAGCAAAAACAAAAATATCTGGTTCCACTAGCTAAAGGTGAGAAAATTGGCGCTTTTTGCCTCTCTGAGCCAGAAGCGGGTTCAGATGCCACTTCTCAACGCACTACCGCAGTTGACATGGGCGATTATTACCTTTTAAACGGAACCAAAAACTGGATTACTAATGGTTCTTCAGCTTCTATTTATCTCGTGATTGCCCAGACGAATCCAGAATTAGGTCATAAAGGCATCAATGCCTTGATTGTGGAGCGTGGCATGGAAGGATTTGTTGTTGGCGCCAAAGAAGATAAAATGGGAATTCGCGGTAGCGACACACATACGCTTTTGTTTAATGATGTGAAAGTCCCCAAAGAGAATCGCATTGGTGAGGATGGTTTTGGCTTTAAATTTGCCATGAAAACGCTATCTGGCGGCCGTATTGGTATCGCTGCTCAAGCACTCGGTATTGCAGGTGGTGGCTTAGAGTTGTCTTTGGCATATGCAAAAGAGCGACAAGCTTTTGGAAAAGAAATTTTTAAGCACCAGGCAATTGCATTTAAATTAGCAGATATGGCTACTGAAATTGAAGCTGCTCGTTTACTCGTTTACAAAGCAGCACAAGATAAAGATGCCGGACGAAATTATGACCAATCTGGTGCAATGGCTAAGCTGTATGCATCTAAGGTGGCTATGGAACAAACGGTAGAAGCCGTACAAATACATGGAGGTTATGGTTTTGTGAAAGAATATCACGTTGAACGACTGATGCGAGATGCAAAAATCACTCAAATTTATGAAGGCACCTCAGAAGTTCAAAAAATTGTAATTTCAAGAGGTATTCTTAACGCTTAAATGAATTGACCATGCTTGCACCTTTCAACTTACAGAAATGGATTGACGACAATCGAGATTTGCTTAAACCTCCTGTTTCAAATAAAAATTTATACACAGAGGCAGGAGACTTTATTGTCATGGTAGTTGCAGGGCCCAATGCAAGGAAGGATTATCATTTTAATGAGAGTGAAGAGTTGTTTTATCAAATAGAAGGTGACATTACTGTCCGGATTCAACATGAAGGCAAGGCCAAAGACATTTTAGTCAAAGAGGGTGAAATGTTTTTATTGCCAGCCAATACTCCTCATTCGCCTGTAAGAGGTGAACATACAATTGGATTGGTTATCGAGCGCGTTCGAAAAGGAACCAACCTGCAAGATGGACTGATGTGGTTTTGTGAAAAATGCAATGAACATCTCCATACTTACCGTTTTGCGCTCGAAAACATTGAAAAAGATTTTATTCCTCGATTTAAAGAATTTTACGGATCTGAAGAACTCCGCACATGTAAATCATGTAGCTATCAAATGGAAGTGGACCCTAAGTTTGTTTAGGATCCACTTCTATATTTGATTTCAATTCAATCGATCACTCCCAAGGAGGCAGATTTCCTGAACTAGATTTTATTGTTGAATAAAAGTAAGGCGGTGTTTATTGCCAGTTTGAAAAATCTCTTCTTCCAGAACCATTTTTTTACTGCGTAATTCCTTGATGCTATATTCATGAATAGGATTTACAGTCGTAGTATCTGCGTAAAAAAACATGCTTGTTTGGTCTTCACCAAAAACCCAAGTTCCATGACTATATGTGCCCTGGATTTGGCCAAGTTCATTGGTGTAATTAGAAATTGAATAGGTGCCATCCTTATCAATACTCATTTTTGTAGTGACGCTCGCATCAAAAACATTGTTGCCGTTGAGTACGTAGTCAGAAAGTTTCCAATCGTTGCACAGACGTGCTTTTTTAGTGTGAATGGAGAACGCAGGACCCTCGCTAAATTTGGCACATCCTGAAAGTGCGACGGCCAATAAAGAAAGTGAAAAGAGAACAGACTTCATTTTGTGTTTTTTTTCAAATGTACTACTTTTTGGCCAATAAAAAAGCCGCAATTAATGCGGCTTTAGTTTCAAATCTAGATTCAAGTTTATTGAGCCGTGAATGTTTGTACAACTGTCTCAGTTCCATCTACAGTTTTTAATTTGAGTTCTTTTCCAGCCAAACGTACGATTGTTGCCGCATCTGAGCCCGTAAGACCATTTACAGTTATAATGATTTGTGTTTTGTCATCTGAAAATGCCCAAGTTCCAGCATAGTTATTGGTATAATTAAATCCAAGATAACTATAGTTGATGGCTGTACTGTAAGTACCGTCTTTATAGATTACCATTGTTTGATCAAGGCCTGTTAATGCATCAGCTACTCCGTTTGTAGTTTGTGCAGTTAATTTCCAAGACCCTGTTAAACGAGCAGTTTTTGAAGATAATGCTAAGGAGGGTCCTTCCTCGTATTTGCTACATGATGTCAAGGTAGCTGAGCTCACTGCTAAAGTTGCTAAGCCGATAAAAAATAGTTTTTTCATAATTTTCAAGTTTTAACAAATCTAATTAAAGACTTGAACATTCGCAATATGATGAGTAATTTTGTTTTAATGAAGACTTCTATACTTTCTTTACTGCTTTTGGTTTTATTTTCATGTGCTCAAAACGCCTCTCAATCGAATAAAACCATAACGCCTTCAAAAATTTGTCAGCAAGTAAAAGCCAATACTGCTATTGACTTTGGAGTCAAAGGCATGGTGTGCCAAATGGGTTGTGGCGGAAGTATTAGAAAAGCACTTAAAGAGACCTGCGCTGTAGAAAGGGTGGAGGTCAACTATTTAGATTCTCTTGAAGAGCAAACCATAAAAGTGCACTACGACCGGCAAAAAATTGCCCCCAAGCAGATGCTACATATCCTGAGTAAAATCAATGATCAGCAATTTAGCGTCAGAACAATAGGTGAAGCCCAAGCACTGCGATGAAACTTTATCACCGACAACTAGGCCAAGGAAAACCGCTGGTCATATTACATGGTCTCTTTGGTTTTTCTGATAACTGGCAAACGCATGCAAAAAAGCTAGCTGAGTATTATCAAGTTACATTAGTAGATTTGCGTAATCATGGACATTCACCATGGTCGTCAGCATTTTCTTATGCGCTTATGGTCCAAGATCTGCATGAGTTGTTTGAAGACCTACAAATCCAGAAACCCATTTTGCTTGGGCATTCCATGGGTGGAAAACTCGCTATGCATTTTGATCAACAATTTCCTGGTTTGATCGAAAAACTAATCATTGTAGATATGGGAGTAAAGGAATATCCACCTCACCACACACATATTTTAGCAGCCATTCATGCAATTGATCTTAATCAAATTAGTGCTAGGAGCGAGGCTGAGACCATCCTTAAGTCGTTTATAGATGCTGATGGTATTCGTCAGTTTTTACTTAAAAATTTATATTGGGAACAAAAAGGTAAACTTGCTTGGAGGGTTAATTTCCCAGTACTTGAGTCAAGTATGCCTGAGATTTTGGCTGCGCTTCCTTCTTTTGAGTCTTTTACACCGACGCTTTTTATCCGAGGACTTCTTTCTAATTACATCTTAGATGGAGATATCTCTCAATTGGAAAGTTATTTTCCGGATTCTCAATTTGTATCGATTCCAAATGCAGGGCACTGGGTGCATGCAGAAGCTCCTGAAGTTTTTTTAGATGAAGTACTTTCCTTTTGTCTAAGGTGATTTCAATCTAAAATTGATATAAAAAAAAAGGGAGCTCGTGAGCTCCCTTTTTTTCCATAGAGGAAAGTGTTATTTGCGAACTGCCAATTTCTTGCTAACAGATGTTCCGTTTGCAGTAACATTAACAGTATACATACCACTCATTAAAGATGCAGTATTGATTTCTACAGCTTGAGTACCATTTACACCAGATAAGATCTGAGTAGCAACTACTTTACCTGTCATATCAATCACGTTGATGATTGCATCAGAAGTGTTTTTAACAGTGAACGTTACACTTGTTGCTTCAGTAGCAGGGTTTGGAGCTACTTCAAGGCCAAATGTATTGTTGGCTTCTTTTATGCCGAGTGCAGGATCGAAATTCATGCGTACCATAGGTTGAGAGGTAGTGTAGTACCAAGTTAGGTCAGTCATGTCGTAGTAGTAGCATGTTTGAGCTGGAGCAGGACCTGCTGTACCAACAACTAAATCGTTTGTTGCGCCACCGTCGCCATTAGAACCAGCAACTAATAAATAAGACTCTCCTGCATTGAGTGGATAGTTTCCACCTAAGAAAGAAAGCGTTACTTCTGCGTCAAGATCACTAGCAGTCAATACGTAAGGACCAGTTTCATCTACGTAAAGGAAGTCACCTGTAGCAGGATCAATAGAGTACAATTTGAGGTACATTTCTGCACCAACCTCAGCAGCACCATTGATGTATACTGAACCACCACCAATTGTTGTGTTAGCAAAAATATCAAAGATATTACCTACTTCGAAGCCCATTCCGCCATTGAAAGAACCATTTATTGCTGTACCATTGTCACGTGCATACACGTAAGGGTTGATAGCAATAGAGGCGTAATTTGAGATTGCATTGTTAGACGGATCACCATCAACATTACCCAAGGTAACTTCACCTGATAGAGAAAGTGTTGTTGTAGCAGTTCCTGGTGTAAAAGAAGTGGCACATGCCAGTGTATCAACTGACCCAACCAATACAGGAGTAGCAGCTGAAGATCCAGTGTAAGTTCCTGCAGTTGCAGTAAATACTGCATCTTGCTGATCTTGTGCACCAATGTTTTCAACTAAACCAGAAAATTCAATTTCAGTAACTTGAGATGCAGGTATTTGGTAGTAAGCCAAACGCTCAGCCCAAAAACCAGTTGAACCCCAATAAATGCTGTTCAATTTAAGGTCGTTTGCTTCAGGAACATACAACTCAACATCGTCAACAGCCCAATACCAACCCCAATAGTCGTTGTCATTGTAGTAGAATTGGATTTTAACTTGATCTGATCCTGCAGCGATAGAGGATACGTCAATAATTGTAACTTCAGGGTTTGCTGAATTTTGGTTTGGAGTGAAGTAGTCAACTTCGTCTGAAATTAAAAATTCAGTCCAATTGGCACCGTTATCACCAGAAACGCGAACGCCACGAGTATCATGCCACCAACGGAAGTTATGGTTGTACTTTAATTTCACAACACTATGTGCAGAACAGTCGATTGTACCCACATTGGTTGCTGTTGTGATGATAGGAGTACCATCAAAATCACCACTGTTATTGGCATCAGAGTTTACAAACAAAAATCCATTGGCTGCAGTTGGTGAAGCAAATGGGCTTAATGCAGAAACTGGAATGGAATTGGGAGTATTGATAAAATTCCATTGTTCTGAATTAGATCCTGTGCTTGCAACTTCCCAGTTTGCTGCAGTTGAGAAATCATCAGACCAAATTGTTGTTGCTTTTGCTTCAGCTGAAGGTTTGTGTGCTACGTTAGACCCAACTTCAAAAGAAGTTCTTTTGTCTAAACGCGGCGCATTGATGCTTTTCACCTGTGCGTGAAAAGTACCAGCTGCCATGACGGCAAGAAAAGATACGTAAAGTTTTTTCATTGTTGATATTTTAGATAGTTGTTACAAATATAAGGAAAATAAAAAAAATCATTTTCCTAGAAGGAGCGGGTTAATAAAAATTCCGATAATTCAAGCAATTCAGAGTTGGTATTGTGTGCCGACATGCTTTGAAGTGCCTCGAGTGCTTTTTGATGATGAAAATGCATTTTGACTTCACAATAGCTTCTTGCACCCAGTTTGGTGTAAAGTTCCTGTGCCCGTGCTACTTTTAATTCAGGGTTAGTAGTGCGCTCCATATTCATTAATTCTTCTAATTGAGTAGTGTCCGCATTTCTTTTAGCAATGATGGATAGAAGCGTTTTTTTGTTGGCCAATACATCTCCACCAATTTGCTTGCCCACTTGAGCACTCTCTCCATAAAGATCGAGGATGTCA
The DNA here is from genome assembly GCA_030830205.1 of Crocinitomicaceae bacterium. GTDB lineage: Bacteria > Bacteroidota > Bacteroidia > Flavobacteriales_D > Crocinitomicaceae > UBA952. Next base: position 20,981 of record JAURNL010000095.1, read on the forward strand.
TCTTGAATTTGAAACGCTAGACCTAGTTGTTCACCAAAATCGTATAAATGTTGGGAATCTTTTGCTTGAGCACCTCCAACAATACCACCCATTTGCAATGCGCACCCAAGAAGTACAGAAGTTTTAAGTCGAATCATTTCAAGGTAATCTGCTTCATTTACTTCGGTCCTTTGCTCAAAATCCATATCCATTTGCTGTCCCTCACACACCTCTACAGCGGTCTTGTTGAAAATGCTGTATAAGTTTTTGAATGTTTCAGCATCGTAAGAAACTAAATGATCGTATGCTTTAACCAAAAGAACATCTCCCGAAAGAATGGCGATATGAGCATTCCATTTCTCATGTACAGTGGCCTGTCCTCTTCGCAATGGGGCGGCATCCATGATATCGTCATGAATTAAAGAAAAATTGTGAAAATACTCTACAGCTAAGGCTGCTGGTAAAGCTTTTTCTAGGGGACTACCAACGAGCTTACAGGCCATTAAAGTCAACATTGGACGCATTCGTTTACCACCTAATTGCAAAAAATATCGCAATGGATCGTAGAGATTATGAGGTTCTTCAGGGAATTTTGTATGCTGTAGAGCCTCCTCAAGAATGGCGCTGTATTGTGCTAAAATTTTCATTAATAATGCTGTATTATTTGTTCAGTGAACTACAGCCAACGGAACAGATCATCAAAGAGTCTTTTCCCCCAAGGAGTAGACCCGTAGTCTTTTTCAATTTTTTGGCGTAACTCTGCTATGGTAAACACTTTATTCTTGCCAGGGTTCAGTAGGAGATCTTCTTTTTTTGGTGCTGTCAATTCTATTTTCTTGGCAAAGTAAACAATACCACCATCTTCGGTTGCAAGTCCAAGAATGGTGCCAGGTAAGCCACAAAACCCTTCTGGACCAACAGATGGTGTCAGCATTGGCGTATACCAAGCATAAAGACGTGTACTATCATTTTTTTGATAAATTGCTTTTCTACACTCGTAGCCACAAATATTTCGTTTGCTATCTGTGATCTTCCAAGTGCGTAACGGCAGGCTGTCTTGGACATATACATTTTGTCCAAATACAGCAAGCATCATGAGTTGGCTATTATGAGTTAGATTTTGATAATAAGCGTTTTTCGTGGTTAGCCAGGCCATTTCTTCCGGTTCATTTGAAGGTACAACTGCAAAGTATGATGCGGTGTCATTGAAGAACAAATGAAAGGGCTCAATACGAATTTTATTTTCTTCGGTGACAAAGCGTTTCATACGCTGGTCATTGAAGCGTTTTTCAAGATTGGTTCTGCGTTCAAAAGTGATTTTGCCAGCGTGAACATATTCTGTTTGCGCCCATGTCTGTAGACTGAGCAACAAGGCACTAATGCCACATACGAAGATCTTCTTCACGGGTTTTGTTATTATTAAATTTATAAGTCAAGCGCACAAGGAAATAGCGTGTAATGATCCGCGTATAATTGTCTGTAATCATATTACTGCTGACCGTTCGCTGCAGATTGATATTTTGATTCAATAGGTCATTTACTGAAATTCCGAGAATGAGATTTTCTGTTTTTAAGAATGCCTTTTGAAATTCAAAATCCACGATAAAGAGGTCGCGATTAAAGGCGTCCGCCCGACCACGATTAAGTGTATAGGTTAATTCCCACTTGATTCGGAAATGTGCAGGTAAACGCCAGTCTCCAACCATGAAATAATTTTGTGTTGAATATGGCTGGTTAGAACTAGAATTAAGTGTAGTTACAGGGTTTACATAGGTATAACCGGTACCAATGGAAAGGTCGAGGCTATCTAAACTTAAGTCTATGTCAAACGACCCATTTAATGTTGTAGTTTGAGTGGTATTAAGTTGGTTATTGATGTAATTATTGTTTCTAAAATACGATAGATTCGTACTTGGTTTAAAGGTAATTTTGCGATTGAGTATAGGGTAGCCTCCACCTGCATAAACTGTTGCAAACATATTTCCATCAACGTTTACAGTTTTGGAGATAGTACGACCGAAAGAATCAAAGGTGGTGCTGTTTCCAAACGCATTTTGTGTAAGTGTCGCGTTTCCACCAGACCAAAAGTAACGTCCGGTCATTGCTTGCCAAATATTAGCATTGAAGTTAATTCGGTGTTGGTAGTTTGGTTTCAGATCTGGGTTCCCTTCTTGGATTCGGTTAGGATTAGTATTGTCTCGAACGGGTTGTAAGTCATTTGCGCTTGGGGGTGCAGATGAAGTGCTATATCTTATGTTCATACGTTTGGCCATACTTGGCTTGAATTGATAGGAGAAATTGGGTAGAAAATTGGAAATATTTTGGTTGATGCCAATTCCATTGAATTGATTAATGTTGTCTATTTGAATATTACGATAGCCGATTCCTCCAGAAATCCGATGACTTTTGAAGAGGTAGGTTAGAATAGCGGTGCCTCTTTGTTGAAAGCGATCGTTGACAAAGTCATTCGTAAAAAGGCTATCAATAATGACAAACGCACTATCTATATTTGGATTATAGGTGTATTTGGCCTGATTCGAAGCCCCTAGTTCTAAGAAATATTCGCTGGTCAGAATAAATCTTTTGGAAAGTGGTTCGGTATAAGTCAGCGTAAAGTAATTGGTGTTGCTGAGGTTTTTATTTGTTTTACGTTGGTTGATTAACGTATCAAACAGCAAATTACTTGTATTTGTGTAGAGTTGGCCCTCGGATTGATTTTCATTATGGCTCAATATGTATTTAGCTTCTAGCTCACGGTCTTTTTTCTCAAATTTCCTTCGGAGAATAGCCTCGGAATTACTACTCAAGCCTTTGGATTCATAGTTATTGTTGACGTTGGTGAGTAAATAAGACATAAAACTATTGTCTCTGAAATCGTTGATGGAATTATTGTTTTGGTCGCCAAAATCAATATGAACATTTGGTTTCAATTCTAATTTGGTAAGTGAATCAATGTCGATTTGTAAATTCATATTGATACGATGTGAACTACTCAATGATTGGTTATTGGTAGAGTCTTTGGTATAATAGGAACTATCGGCTAAAAAGTATTGTGTCTGAGAACTTGAGTTGGCTTGCAAACGACTTTCGTAATAAGCATAATTAACCCCGAGCTTCACTTTGTCTGAAAGGCGATCATTGTAGTAGACACCAGTTTTGAGCGTTTGTGGGATACCTGAGTTATTCCCTCGAGAGTCACGGTCCCAGAAATTCAGGCCACTTGCATCTCTTTCGTTGTCAAGGCCAAATTTATTCATATCGCCAAAACCAAAACTAGATTTTGGGGTGTTGGAGGCGAGCATAAAAACGGATATTTTTTGCGTTTTATTGAATTTATTGAAGAGGAGTTCAGACTCATAAAAGGCTTCGTCGGCTGCACCTTGATTGAAATCTGAAGCCACCGCTGCCTTTCCAAAATATCCGCGTTTGGCTTCATCTTTGAGCTTTAAATCGAGTACTTGGATTTTGTCATCCTCACCAGCAGCAGCATCTTCGTTTTTCTTTTCATAAACCTGCACTGATTCTACGCCATTGGCTGCTAAGTTTTTGGTGGCAATGGTGGGGTCGGACCCAAAAAACTCATCGCCATCGACCAATACTTGACTAATTTCCTTTCCTTGAGAAGTAATGCTTCCATCACTTTCTACCTTTATTCCCGGAAGTTTTTTCAATAGGTCCTCTACAACGGCATTTTCAGCAACTTTAAAGGAGTCTGCAACAAATATCAAGGTATCACCACTAAAATACATGGCGTTTCGGTTACGTGTGACCACGACCTCATTCACATCCTGTACTTTTGGATAGAGTCGGATATTTGGCAATTCAAAGGTGGATTTTTTTGCGGAACCCATCAGGTAAATGCTTCGTGGAGTCCAGTTGCTATGTTCAATAAGTAGTTGAAATGAATCAATAGGAAGATTATTCATGGTGAATTCTCCATTTGCATTACTGCGCGAAAAACTGACTAAGACAGAATCGCGTAGATGTATAGCAATGATACTTGCTTGTTGTATAGGTTCAATGCCTGAGCTGTCTACCAAACGACCAGTAACAGTCATATTTTGACCAAAAGAAAGTGCGGAGCAAAGTAAAGTAAGACTGAGTAAAAGTATTTTTTTCATGAAATAGGAGTCTAAACTGTAAGACGTTAGAAATCAGTAAAATGTTACATTATTTTTTTTGAAGAGCAGTTAAGACTTGATATTGAAGTCCAGATGCTTCCTGAACATCCTGAAATTGGAGCAGAAAATTTTGATTTTTTACAGCCTCAGGATTTGATTTGATAGAGGCTATTTCTTCGTCTGTTGGCGCATAAGCTAGATTTGTGGAAAATTCTGCGTTACCAAACTGCACGAATTTTTTATTAAATGCCTCGTCAAATCCTTGGAATTGTAGCGAAAAAGATCCTGTTTGATTTTGCATTTGGGAGAACATTTGAAGGGCCAAATCAATCTCTTCATTTGATTTTTTATCGGTTCCTACCGCTTTGTAAGGGGCTTGTTCTCCGTTCACTAATTGCCTAAAATAGCATGCAATTGGGCTTTGGTTCGCATTGTAAAAAATAAAAGAATCTTCTATTTTTTCAGTGGATTCATGTATGTGTGTTTTGACTACCTGAGCCATACTTAGCACTTCTTTTAAGAAATAAAAGGTATACTGTACTTTGAGCCCAAAGGTGTCTACTTTTTCTAGATAGGCCTTTAAAATTTCTCCCTTAGGATCTAAAAAGGCTTCAGATTTGATGGTATAACCACTTTTATGAGTGAAGAATAAGGAAGAAAGACGCTGAAAATCTTTGCGATTTTCCACTTTTTGACGATAATTTAGAAATGAGGATTGTCCCTCAAAAGAGGACTCAAAGGACAATTCAGCTGTTGGCTTGACAACTAAATCTTTCGTTGTTTCTTGACAAGAAAGCAGCAATATTGGAAATAGGAGCAATAAAACCTTTAAAATCATGGTATAAAATTACAAATACTTCTCTGATACTTCGATCTTTGGTGATGTTTCCGCCATGCGTTAGGTTAAAACTCCTTATTTTTGATTCATGTCAGTGGTACTTTGTATAGATTTTGGACTCAAACGCTGTGGTTTGGCCATTAGCGATCCCAATCGTATTATCGCTAGCCCGTTGCAAACAATTGAATCAAGCAACCTGGAAAATTGGTTGGATCAAGAAATCTCCAAGCGTCAAATTGCGGAAATAGTTTTGGGTTTTCCGACCCGTTTAGATGGCTCAGACTCGCACGTCACCGAAAATGTTCGTTTATTAAAATCGGCCTTAACAGACAAATTCCCAACTATACCTATTCATCTTTTTGATGAACGCTTTTCATCTAAAATGGCAAGTGCAGCCATTTCACAAATGGGACATAAAAAGAAAAAACAAGACAAAGGCCTTATTGACCAAGTTGCTGCAGCAATGATTTTACAAGAATATTTGAGTCAAAGCTAATCCTTGCTAACTTTGCACTATGATTTTACCTATTGTAGCCTACGGAGATCCTGTCTTGAAAAAAGAAGCGGAAGAAATCGATGAACAATATCCCGATTTACAAAAGCTGATTGCCGATATGTTTGAAACGATGTATCATGCCAAAGGCGTTGGCTTGGCTGCACCTCAAATTGGGAAGAGTATACGTTTGTTTATTGTAGATGGAAGTCCTTTTGCAGACGAAGAAGGGGAGGAGCCCGACCCAATGGCAGCAGGAATAGAAAACTTTAAAAAGGTATTTATCAATCCTATAATTGAAGAGGAAAGTGGTGCCAAATGGGCATTTCAAGAGGGTTGTTTATCTATTCCAGGGATCAGAGAAAATGTACACCGTCAGCAAAAGGTTCTGATAACCTACTATGATGAAAATTGGGTTTTTCACGAAGAGACTTATGACGGATACGCTGCGCGCATCATTCAACACGAATACGACCACATTGAGGGTGTTCTGTTTACAGACCACCTAAGTCCACTTAAGAAAAAATTACTCCTCAAACGTCTTGGCAATATTACCCAAGGTGCCATTCGCGTTGACTATAAAATGAGTTTCCCAGGTAGTAAGAAACCACGCATGATCTAATCACTATGAAAACTTATTCGCTTCTTTCCGCTGTATGCATCTTTGTTTTGTTTTCTTGCGGAAATCCTACTGAACAAAAAAGTAAAAAAGAAAATTTGCGTGAGCGTATTCAAACCTTTGAAGATTCTTTGCTTCAATTGCAAAACAATTCACAGAACTCAGGTCAGGTGACTAGCCTTCATCAAATCGAATTAATCAATCGCTTGTTAGCTTATAACAGATCTTTTCCTAAAGATTCTTTTTCAGCAGATTGTTTATTCAAAGTGCATATGATTTATGATCAGTTAAGGGCAACAAAGGAAGCGATAGCATACGGAGACACCTTACTGGAGCGATTTCCCTCCTATAAAAATAGACAGTTAGTACTAGAAAGTATCGGTAGTTCATATGATTTAAATGAACCGCGTGATACCGCAATGGTCCGTAAATACTACGAGCTTTTGCTCAAAGAACCACAATTGCCTACTCAAAAAAAGCAAGACATCAAAAAACGCTTAGCTTTATTAGCATTATCATTTGAAGAATATATTCTAAAGTCTAATTGAAACATCCTTGATAAGGATGGTTAATGCTCAGTTAGTGCTGCAAAATCTGTTAAAAATTGAGGATAGGACTTAGCGATCGCGCTTGTATCGTCTAAAATTTGTGGGTCTTGACTGATCAGAGTTGAAACACAGGCTGCCATCACAATGCGGTGGTCATTGTGTGTGCGGAGGCTTCCACCTTTTACTTTACCGCTTCCAAAAATGGTAATCTCATCGTTGTGAATATGATATTGTACCCCCCAAGTGTCCAAAGCCTCACACATGGCCGCTAAGCGATCAGATTCTTTATTTTTCAATCGGTTGATGCCTAATAATGTACTTGGACCATGAGCAGAACATGCCAACACGACAAGAACTGGAAATAAATCTGGTTGTTGGGTGCAATCAAAATGAAAAGGTTTTTTTAGGGAAGATGATTTGACAAATAGCTCATCAGAATCCCAGTTTACTTTTTCACCGTATATTTTCAGAACCTATAATATTTCTTTATTCGTGTGTAAACTTATTTTTTGAAGCCCTTTAATGATCAGTTCCCC
>JAURNL010000096.1 GCA_030830205.1 Crocinitomicaceae bacterium
CTGATCACCAAGAACAGCCTTAACCACACCATCTATACTAAGGAGCTGGCTGAGAAAGATGCGCTGCTTTCATTCGACAAAGACCAAAGTGTACTCACGCTGATGACCCTAGATAGCGTGATCGAGAACAACTTCGTTGTATTGCGGGCTGATATGACCTTTAGAGAACTGCTTCAGCAGGGGGTGGCCCAATCGAGCCGCAACTTGTTTCCGGTTGTTGACGAGTCAGAACAATTGGTGGGTATCATCTTACTAGACGACATTCGTGCGTTTTTATTTGATCAAACCGTTTACGACAAGACAATGGTAATGGCATATATGACCCGTCCGCCCGAAACCATAAACTATGAAAAAGACAACATGCAAAAAGTCATGCAGCGCTTTCAAGATTCGGGGGCCTGGAACCTGCCGGTGCTTAAGGCAGGCAAGTACGCTGGATTTGTATCGAAGTCTAAATTGCTCACAGCCTACAGAAGAGAGCTGATAAACTTCACCAATTAGTAGATATGCAGGCCTTAGCGGCTCATTATCAGCTTGCTATATTTAGCGAATTCAGCAAAAAAAAACCTATCTTTCCAACGAAAAACTAGCTTAAGCTATCTTATTTTATCATTATGAGAACGTTACTTCTTTTTTTAGGCTTCATCTCAGGCGCTTTTGCCTTTGCCCAAACTTCTGTTCAGGGTAAGGTAGTCGACCAAAATGGACAGCCTGTTGCGAATGCAAACATTGTTGTGGTTGGTCAATCTGAAGGAGCTGTGGCAGATTTCGATGGAAATTTTGCTTTTTCCTCTGCACAGACACCTCCATTTTCGATCAGAGTTTCGAGCCTAGGATACACTACAGCAACCGTCTCCTATGGAGGTTCTGCTGTTACAGTAGTTCTAACTGAGGCCTCTACGGCTCTTGACGAAATTGTTATTTCGGCTTCAAGAACGCCTGAACGTATTTTCGAGTCACCAGTTACAGTAGAAAAATTCGGTATAACTCAAATTGCAAATACTCCTTCTGCAGATTATTTCAATGGGCTAGAAAACCTAAGAGGAATTCAACTAAATCAAGGCGGCCTTCTTTTTAACCAGGTTAATACAAGGGGTTTTGGAACTGTTTATAATGAAGGATTTGTTACCCTTGTAGACGGGATGAATAATCAGGCACCTGTATTTGGTTTTGCTGTAGGTAATTTGGTTGGTTTGAATGAGCTTGATGTGCAAAGCATTGAAGTACTTCCGGGTGCTGCTTCTGCACTTTACGGAGCTGATGCTTTAAAAGGCATCATGTTTTTAAACAGTAAAAATCCCTTTGATCACGAGGGAATAAGTGCTTACTATAAAACTGGTATCACAGAGCAGCAGGCGGCTGGAACTAATCAGTTCACAGATGTTGCTATTCGCATGGCTACCAAACTTGGGGATAAGTGGGCTATTAAGGCTACTCTTTCTCACAAAGAAGGTACAGAATGGGCTGTAAATGATTACCGTCATAACATAAATGGAAGAATAGTTGATGGATACAATGTTGACAGTCCTGATTATAATGCCATTCATCAATATGGAGAGGTGCCTGTGAGCTCTGCTGCTCAATGGGACGCGCTTTACGGTTTGACGCAAAATCCGCTATTACTGCAGCTAAAGGCTGCTGCTCCAAATTATTTTGACACAGTACTTACAACAGGAATTAACGAATCTGATCTTATAGACAATCAGGTATCGAATACAAAATCAAACTTTGCTATACATTTTCGTCCAAATGATGATACGGAATTCGTAGTTTCCTCGCTAAGAGGTCAGGGCAGTTCACCACTTCAAGCTCTAGGCAGATATTTTATAGATAATTTCAAGCTACAACAACATAAATTTGAAGTTAACTCAGGAGGGCTTACAGCGCGGATATACTTGACCCAAGAAGAGAGTGGAGATACTTTTCAAATGGAAGCAGCCGCCATTGGCATTGCAAATGCTCAGCCTGGAGGCATTACAAATGGATGGGGTGGTACTTATCTTCAGACATACCTAGGCGCTGCTGCAATGGCATATGGTTTAACGCCAGATCTAGCTGGTATTTCTGGTCTTTTGGGTATTATTGGAGCTGATATTATGACGGGCGGCCAATCCATAAATAACTTGGCTGGTTTTGCGCCTTTTGGAGGCAACACTCTTTTTGCTCACAAGGCAGCTCGTTCAGCTGCAAATGCCAATATGTTGGCGCCTGGCTCTCAAGCCTTTAACACAGCACTTAATACAATGACATCTAACCCATTTAGACTTGGGTATGGAGCCGTAATTGTGGACAATTCCCAAGTTATTGATGCAGATTTAATTTATGATTTTAAAGATTCATTCAGCTTTGCAAATATTATTGCTGGAGCTTCTTATCGCTCCTCAGAACTTAATACAGATGGCACTCTTTACACCGATTATGACGGGCCAATTAACTATTACCAATACGGTGTGTTCGTTCAAGGGAAAAGAAATATTTTAGATGATTTTATTAGTGTGACAGCTTCAATGCGTTACGATAAACAAGAGTTCTTCGATGGATTTGTTACCCCTCGTTTAGGTTTGTTATTTAATCTATCAGAAAATCAAAACATTCGCCTTTCATATCAACAAGGGTTTCGCAACCCAACTAACCAGGATCAGTACATTGCCCTAGATGCAGGTACGGCCATTCTTTTAGGTTCTTCACCTGATAGTGTGGATCGTTACAATCAAAAGGTACAGCTTGAAAATGGTACTACAGCAAACATCACGGGAGATTATATTTTTACCCCTGGGGTCGCTAAGCTTTTAAATGGTGCGGATGCAAACTTAGAGAATGTACATGCCGAGTATGTACAATCTTATGATATTGGTTATCGGTATAACTCGAATGGTTTCACATTTGATCTAAGTGCCTATTATAGTGATTATAGTGATAAAATTGGCGCTACCAATGTAATTGTGCCAGTTTTAGGTTCTGGTATAACAAACCCTTTAGCACAAGGCAGTTATGCGATTTACAGCGTAGATTCTAACCAAGATGAGGATATCAAAACTTATGGAATAAATATTAGTGCTTCACAAGCACTAAGTCAAAATCTTCTTCTTGATTTGGCTTATGAGTTTAACGAGATAGATTTTTCCGTCGGAAATGATCCTTCATTTGAAACCTCTTGGAATACGCCTAAACACCGTATTAAAGCTGGACTCTCTGGTAAGTTCAATTCAATTTCAGTTAATGTAAATGCTCGTTACAACAATGCATATCTATATGAATCTTCTTTCTTAGATGGAATGATTGATGCAAATACAGTAATGGACGCTCAGATTACCCTTGACCTTGCAAAACTTAATGCCAAACTTCGAATTGGCGGCAATAACATAGGTGGGAACGAGTTTGTCAGTCTAGTTGGAAGCGGTAATATTGGGAGTATTTATTATACCTCAATTTTATTTGATATAAAGTAATTTTTTAACAAACATAATTATTTAGTACCCTCAGGTTTGTGAATGAACTTTCCAGCCTGAGGGTTTTCTTTTGTCCAAAAGGGATTATTAATCCTTAAAATTGGTCTATATTTGCACGCAAAATTTAACAGGTTTTTACTTCAAAAGTTTTAATTTCTTCCATGATGTCAAAAAACACAGGTATAGTTTCCCAAATCATTGGACCAGTAATTGATGTTGAATTCGAGATAGGATCAAAACTTCCAAACATATATGATTCGTTGACACTGACTAAAGCAGACGGCTCTGAATTGGTTCTAGAGGTTCAATCTCATGTAGGTGAGAGTACGGTAAGAACTATTTCGATGGACTCTACAGACGGTCTTAGTCGCGGAATCACTGTTGTTGCTACTGGAGCTCCTATTCAGATGCCAATAGGTGGAGATGTTTACGGGCGTTTATTCAACGTGATTGGTTCGCCTATCGATGGTCTTGCCGAGTTAGAGAAATCTGGAGACAAGGGTCTTCCTATTC
>JAURNL010000097.1 GCA_030830205.1 Crocinitomicaceae bacterium
CAACCAAACACCTGGAGCTGTAAAATTCATCAAGTACCCGATGGCTGGTCAAGCTTCTGAAAAACCTAAAGTTGGAATTTACAATCTCAAAACAAAAAAAACCATATTTATAAGCCCTCGTTCAGGTGTCGACTCTTACCTTACCAATGTTGCTTTTACTCCTAGTGAAAAATACTTACTAGTAGCAGAGGTAAACAGAGATCAAAATCACATGTGGCTTTACCTGTATGATTTAAAAGGCAAGCTCATCCGTACACTTTGGGAAGAACAAAACGATAAATGGGTAGAACCCGAACATCCAGCATTTTTTCCTACAACAACATCCGATAATTTTATTTGGATTTCTGAGAAAAACGGTTTCAATAACCTTTATTATGTAGATATCAATTCTGGTTTGAATAGAGCCCTTACAGCAAATAAATTTGTACTTAAGGACCTATTAGACGCCAATGAAGACGGATCAAAAATCTATTTTTCTGCTACTGGCCCAAATCCATGTAATACGGTCGTATACGAGGTTGATATGCAAGGCAATCAACGTTTACTTACTCAGGCTGAAGGAACCCATCGCTTTTCACTTGCACCAAAAGGAGGATTCTATTACGACGGTTACAGTAGCCTCGAAATAGCCAACAGAGAGTACGTGATGACCCTCAATGGGAAAATGGCCAAACTACTCCAAGATTCAGCAGATAAATTAGCCGAATACAAAATTGGCAGTACCGAAATCGGCAACATCAAAGGTAAAGATGGTTCTGCGCTTTATTACCGCATGATCAAGCCTGCAGACTTTGACCCTCAAAAAAAATATCCTGTGTTGGTGTATGTTTATGGCGGGCCACATGCACAAATGGTGACCAACAGCTGGTTGGCTGGAGCCAATCTTTGGATGCACTGGTTAGCCGAACAAGGGTATCTGGTATTTACCTTAGATAATCGAGGCTCTGGAGAGCGTGGTTTTGCTTTTGAAAGCCAGATTCACCGTCAGTTAGGAACTGTAGAAATGGAGGATCAACTTTCTGGGGTTGAATTTTTGAATTCCTTACCGTATGTCGACGGTCAGCGTTTGGCAGTCCATGGCTGGTCTTTTGGTGGATTTATGACCACGAGTTTGATGTTAAGACAAGCGGGTATTTTCAATGTGGGAGTTGCTGGTGGACCGGTCACGGACTGGAAATTTTATGAGATCATGTATGGAGAGCGCTATATGGATCGCCCTGAACAAAACCCGGAAGGCTACCAAGTCAATTCACTCTTGAACCATACCAAGAATTTGAAAGGCAAACTACTCCTCATTCATGGTACTGTTGACGACGTCGTGGTGATGCAGCACAACGAAGCTTTACTCAAATCTTTCATTGATAACGGAGTGCAAGCAGATTACTTTGTCTATCCGATGCATCCACACAACGTGGGCGGCAAAGACCGTGTGCACCTCATGGAAAAGGTGCTAACCTATATATTGGATAACAATAAGTAAACCATACCAAAATAAAAAAGGCGACCGTTTGGTCGCCTTTTTTGTGTTTCCTGAAATGCTAAATTTTACTTTTAAGACTCATCCAACCACCGCCATTATGTACATCATAACCGGCCGCCTTGAGTAAGCTTTTCGCACTACCGCTGCGCATACCTGAGGCGCAACAAGTGATGATAGTTTTGTTTTTTGGAATTTTACTGAGGTTTGCCTGTAAAGTTGGTAAGGGAAAATTGACAGCCCCTTTTACATGACCACCTTTGAACTCTGCAGCTGATCGCACGTCGATGATCATGGCTCCTTGCTTGACAAGAGTTGCAAAATCGATACTAGTTCCACCAAATAACTTCTTGAGTATTGACATGGTTTTATTGTTGAGTAACTAAAAAATTCACCTCTAACCATGAGCCACCGTTTTCACAATTAAGCCCTAAGGATTGAAAATAATGTGTTGCCTGTCCTGAACGGTTTCCAGAGGCACAACAAAAAATAATTGGCTCTGCCATGGCTTTAATTTCGTCAATATGCTCTGTGATTTCTTGAAGCGGAATATTAATCGATCCTGCTACATGGCCACCGGCATACTCTGCACGAGTACGTACATCAATGATTGTTTTTAACATCTTTTTTATTTTTTGGGTTGATAATTTCAAAAATGAACTGGAACACCAAACCTCCTAACAATAAGCCCATTAAAATGTTTACAAATGGAGAATTGCGGAGCGCACATCCTGTGGTGCATGGAAACTGAATGTAATATACGTATCCTAATATGGCGCCAAGAGCATAACCAATTGCCGTAAAGTATTTTTCAGTTTGTAAGATGTTTTTCATTTCAAGGACAAAATTACAGACTTGTTGGATTTTGGTTTGTAGTGAATGTTACACAGTGGCAAGAGCGAGAAATAAACTACCTTTGACAAAATATTATTATGAAACAAGTTTCTTTAGCGGCCATAGAAAAGGCCATAGAGGTTGTCGATAACCTCACAGACGAACAACTCGAAAACATCACTGAGCGTTACGCCGATGCACAAGAATCCTTACTTGGATACGTCATGACGGCTCCAGAGGAATACAAAAATGAAGATCTTGAAGGCCTCTTAATTTATTACTTCTGTTTGGTACTCGAAGCTTTCAAACAAGAGGGAATTGAGCTTAGAACAATCGTAGAGGAAGATATTGATGCGATTGAAGAGCCTTTCTTTGATATGCTAGATCAATACTTTGAGTCAGAGGATGAAGAAATCATTGAGTCTTTCTGTGACCAGCCTTTCTTGGCACAATTTATGGCAATGGAAGTATCTGAGGAGGATGAAGATGGCTCTGCCCTCTCTGAAGAAACTGCAACCCAGCTCTTTATTGTAAGTTTGGCCATGATTTCTTTATTGAACCGCGCAATTGTTGCATAAAATCACAAGAAATTCGTATTTTTGCATGGGGTAAGTCTTTTACGACCAGCTCCCTCTGAATCCTCCAGGACAGGAATGTAGCAAAGGTAAGAGGTTGTAGCGGTGCGATAAAAGTAGCTTACCCCATCTTTTTTTGTGTCTACCATGAAAATTTCAGCTTCTATTTATTCCGACAACATCCGTCCGCTAAAGGCTGTAATTTCAGATTTAGAAGCAAATCAGGTTGATCTTCTGCACATCGATTGCAACGACGATTTAAAAGTTTTTGAGGACATTAAACAAATTCGAACTTGGTGCACATTACCAATTGATTTGCATATCATCACAGCAGAACCAAGCAAATACTTTCCTTACCTACTTGAAAATCCTGTCGAATACCTCACTTTTCAAATAGAGGCGCTCAAAGAAGAATTATATATTCCTCCAGCAATTACGGGTAAAAAAGGAGTTGCAATAGTGACCCCTACCCCAATTTCTGCATTTGAACCCTATGCTCACTTTGACTTTATCCTGATCATGGCAACAGTTCCAGGACAATCTGGCGGGGTATTTGACAAACTTAATTTCGACAAAATTCGTACTTTCAGAAAGCAATACCCTGATAAATCCATACATGTCGACGGTGGCGTAAATCCAGAAGTCTCTTTCATATTAAGACAAATGGGCGTCAGTACAGCCGTTTCAGGCTCTTACCTATTTAAAGAAGCAAGCGTTGGAAACGCGCTCATGAATCTTACCAAGCGCAGTATTGGTTCTAGTTATTGCGTAAGTGACTTTATGACGCCACTACATGAAACGCCTAAATTCCAAATAGAAGGCCTTCAATTAATTCATGTATTACAAACAGTTGAAGATGGCCAATTAGGTGTTGCAATGGCAACCGATGCCAACAATAAGTTAATTGGCTTGGTTTCTAGTGCCGATATCAGAAAAGCAATACTTAAACAACTGCACGCAGGACTTGACCTAAACGCATTAAATCCTGAAAGCTTTATCAATGAGCGCCCCATTTGTATCCATGCTGATGCAACGGTACTTGAACTTTTACAACTCATTAAAAACAGCCCATTTGCAGTGCTGTATTTACCTGTTATCGACGCTACCCAACAACTAATGGGTATCGTTCAATTCTCCAACCTGATCAAAGCAGAAATATGATCATCGAACTAAAAAACAGTACAAAAGCGGCAGAGCTCGCTGAAGCGCACCAAGCGTTTCATATTTTCTACCAGGGTAAGGATTACCTTATTACAGGTAGTGCTTTAAAAGAAGTTCCTACTTCTCTTCAAGATTATACCAACCAACATTGGGTATTCTCAAACGACATTCAGTTGGCTTCACGCAAGTTTCAAGATCAAAAAAGACAAGTTGCTTTTGGAAATGTAACCATTGGGGGCCAAACAAACAACACCATATTAATAGGCGGTCCTTGTTCGGTAGAATCTGAAGAACAATTGAGAGGAGCAGCTGAATTACTCGTTGATATGGGCCTTACCACGCTTAGAGGTGGAGCCTACAAGCCCAGGACAAGCCCCTACTCTTTTCAGGGAATGGGCCTTGAGGGTCTCCAACTTCTTGCTAAAATGCGCCAGGATTATGGCTTAAATGTAATTACCGAGGCTCGTGATGCCTCGCATATCAACGAAATAATCGAACACACCGACATCATTCAAATTGGAGCAAAAGCCATGTATGATCAAGGTATTTTGCGTGCATGTGCAAAAATCAAAAAACCCGTACTTATCAAAAGGGGATTCGGAACAACTCTTCAAGAATTTGTTCAGGCAGCAGAATTTGTACTTTCTGGAGGCAACGAAAATGTAGTGCTCTGTGAGCGAGGCATCCGTACTTTTGAAACCGGCACACGTTTTACTTTAGATCTTTGTGGGGTTGCCTGGCTTCAAGAGTACACCAACTTACCGATTATTTTAGATCCATCGCATGCAATGGGTTATGCCTACGGAGTTAATCCATTGGCGCGGGCTTGCGTAGCAATGGGAATTGATGGCTTGCTTATTGAGGCACACCCAAATCCAAAAGCGGCCAAATCTGATGCATCTCAGCAGCTCAATTATGAAGAATTCCGAAAACTTCATTCGGATATTCAAAAAGTTGCTCAAAGCGTTGGATTTCAAATTATTTAACTATGGTACTTGAACTCAATATCAAAAGTTTGTGTAAGACAAACGGCATCGAATTCGACGATTTTCTTGCTGATCTCGATGTGGAAAATGTCAATGAATTATCGGTCTACGATCTTGAAGCAATTTGCGAAGAATATGAACTTGATTTACAGGCCTTATTATTTACTCCATTATTTTCTCAAGCAAATATTGACAAGAAAATAAAAGAGATAAAAATGCTCGTCCTTGATGTTGATGGAGTGCTAACTGATGGCGGAATGTATGTAAGTGAAAACGGCGACCAAATGAAGCGCTACCATACCCATGACGGACTTGCTTTACTCGAACTCAGCAAGAGTAAAAAGTTGGAACTCGGTATTATTTCTTCGGGATTTACCCAACATATGGTTCAAGATCGTGCGGCGTTGCTTGGCATTGAGCGTGTGTACGTTGGACGCGAGCCCAAACTAAGTATTCTTAACGCATGGTGTAAAGAAATGAATATTTCAACCAAAGAAGTTGCTTTTATTGGCGACGATCGCAATGACCTTGAAATCATGAAAGCAGTTGGCTTGGCTATTTGTCCTGCATCTGCAGTAGCGTCTGTAAAGAGCATCTCAGATATTATCTTGAGCCGTAACGGCGGTGCAGCCTGCGTAAGAGAATTCATCGACAATTACTTGGGTTAATCATCCATCTTTTCAATAATCTCAACCCTAAAATGTCTGTCACTCACATCGGCATCATCCGAGAAGGTAAAATCCCACCTGATTTCAGAGTACCACTAAGCCCAGCTCAATGCGTACAATTAGAAAAGGTATATCCGAATGTTAAAGTAACGGTTCAAGCATCTCCTATTCGTTGCTTTGCAGATGAGGCATATACAGCAATTGGAATCGATGTACAGGAAGATCTCAGCCACTGTGATATTTTATTGGGGGTGAAAGAAGTTCCAATGGCACAACTCATTGCGGGCAAAACCTATCTATTCTTTTCTCACACTTTTAAAAAACAAGCCTACAACCGCGCCTTACTGCAGGCAATTCTGCATAAAAGAATCCGATTAATCGATTACGAGGTGCTTAAAGACGCCCAAAACAAGCGGATTATTGGTTTTGGTCGATATGCTGGTGTGGTAGGTGCTTACAATGCCTTTTTAACATATGGACTTAAAAGTGGCGCTTATAGTATCAAGCCTGCGCACCTATGTGCAGACCGCAAAGAAGTAGAAGCCGAATTAAAAAAAGTGGTGCTGCCACCTGACTTTAAATTGGTGCTTACTGGCTACGGACGCGTTGGCAATGGCGCCAGAGAAATTGTCAATCTGTTACCCATCAAAGAAGTGGACCCAGATGTCTATCTTCACCAACAACACCAAGAAGCTGTTTTTACACACTTAGATACTCATCAATACTTCTGCAGACAGTCCGATGGAGGTTTTGACAAAAAAGAATTTTACAACCAACCTGAATTGTATCAAAGCAATTTTGGTGCCTTTGCACAACGGAGTAATGTGTATATTTCTTGTCATTTTTGGTCGTCTAAATCACCATTTATCTTGACCCAACAAATGCTCCAAGACCCAACGCATTCGCTGCAAGTAGTTGCCGATGTATCTTGTGATATCGCTGGACCAATTGCCTGCACCTTGCGTCCAAGCAAAATTGGTTCATCCATGTATGGTTATGATCCTCACACCAACACAGAAGTAGATATGCACAAGCCCGGTGCCATTGCCGTCATGGCAGTAGACAACCTTCCTTGTGAGCTTTCCAAAGACGCTTCTGAAGATTTTGGTTCGGAGTTATTAAGAAGTGTATTCCCAGTATTGTTGGGTCCCGATCCCGATGGTATTATCTTTAGAGGTACTCAAACCACTTTGGAAGGCCAACTAAATGAACCTTTTCAATATTTGGTAACTTATCTAGATGGCCTAGAGTGATAAATGATTTTTACAATATTGAACTAACCGATAAAGCAGATGTTAAAGAAAAATCTGCTTATGAATCTTGTCGATTCGTCGGCATCGATTTAGCTGGAATCGATCTAAGTAACTCCAAATTTTTAGATTGCACCTTTGAAGATTGTAATTTGTCGAATTGCAAAATAATGGCTACGCTATTCAATGGTGTTATTTTCCAGAAATGTAAATTAATGGGACTTCATTTTGAAGATGCAAATCCGTTTGGTTTGAGCATTCATTTTGAGCATTGCCAGCTTCATCATGCCAGTTTTTACCAAATGAATCTTCAAAACTGCGCTTTTCTCTTTTGCAACTTAGAAAGCGTTGAATTTACTCAAATCAAAGCACAAGGCGTTTCTTTTGAAGGATCACATCTGCAAGATGCTCATTTTGAAAAAAGTGATATTCGTGAAGCAAATTTTACAGGAGTTTCTGCATTTTGTTTAGACCCTGATTGGAATGAAATTAAAGGGATAAAAATTCCTTATGACCAACTCTCGGGCCTTGTTGCTAAATATGGTTTAAACATTCAACACTGAAGATATTTGCCTAATTTTGAATTATGCAAGAAAAAGGGAATAAACGCACAATTACAGGATGGGTTTTTTATGACTGGGCTAACTCAGTGTATCCGCTCATCATCAGTTCAGCTATTTTCCCTATTTTATTCGAAACGCAAACAAGTGTCAAAAATGAAGCAGGCGTGACAATCTACGATACTGTTTCTTTCTTTGGTAGAGAATTTCACAACACCGAATTTTATGCCTATGTGATTTGTCTCTCCTATATCGTTGTTGCCCTCATTTCCCCATTGCTTTCTGGAATTGCCGATGCAGGAGGAAAGCGTAAATTATTCATGCAATTCTTTTGTTTCATGGGAGCCATTTCTAGTGGTTTACTTTATTTTTTCAATACACCGCCAATTGGTGAATTAGGACAAAGTCCTTTCAGTATAAACTGGAGTATGTTACCGCTCTTTTTTGGGTCTATAGGTTTTTGGGCAAGTTTGGTTTACTATAATGCTTATCTACCAGATATTGCGGCATCTAAAGACCATGACCGCATCTCAGCACAAGGTTTTTCTATGGGGTATTTAGGCAGTTCTACGTTACTAATTATCATCTTAATTCTTACTGTTTTTACTAAAATCATCCCTATTCGTTGGGCCTTCCCTTTGGTCAGTATTTGGTGGATTTCATTTGCTATTTTTTCCTTTTCACGGTTACCTAAAACAGTTGCTACGCAAAAAGACAACAAGAACCTTATTCGCAAAGGTTATTCAGAAGTTTACGGAGTTTGGAAACAAATCAAGCAAAACAAAACGTTAAAGGGTTATTTAGGGTCCTATTTCATGTTCAATATGGCGGTTCAAACTATCATGGTTATGGCTGTCGCTTTTGCAAACAAAGAAGTGATAGGTATCAAACAACAAGACCTCATCATTTCAATCCTTATCATTCAATTCATTGGTATTGCCGGTGCTTACCTGATGTCTTTTATTTCCACTAAGATTGGAAATTTCAAAGCGCTTGGCGGAGCCATTCTTATTTGGATTGCGCTTTGCATTTACGTCTACCAATTTGTATGGTACCCTTGGCAATTCTTTTTTGCCGCAGCGGGTGTTGGCCTTGTAATGGGTGGAATTCAGTCGCTTTCTAGATCGACGTATTCTAAACTACTTCCTCAAACCAAAGATCTAACTTCCTATTTTAGTTTCTATGATTTAGCAGAAAAGTTGGGGCTAGCGCTGGGTACGCTTAGTTTTGGACTCATTGAAGGTCTACTTAATATCAGAGTTTCCATTTTAGCTCTTGTCCTATTTTTTGCTATGGGCTTTATTTTACTCATTCGAATTCCAAAAACAGAACAACAAACACATGAGACAAGTCATTGAAGCCGCGTGGGAAAATCGCGCCTTATTAAGTGAAAAATCGACTATTGATGCAATTGAAAAAGTCATTGAAGATCTAGACAAAGGACTTTTGCGTGTTGCGGAGCCTCTACTAGATGGCACTTGGATAGTTAATGAATGGATTAAAAAAGCCGTGGTGCTCTACTTCCCGATCCGACAAATGGAAACCATTGAAGTAGGACCTTTTGAGTTTCACGATAAGATGGCGCTCAAACGCGATTATAAAAACTTAGGTGTACGCGTAGTTCCTCACGCAATTGCCCGTTATGGTGCCTTCGTAGCACCAGGCGTTATCATGATGCCATCTTATATCAATATTGGTGCATATGTTGGCAGCAATACCATGGTAGATACTTGGGCAACTGTTGGTAGTTGTGCACAAATTGGTAAAGATGTCCACTTAAGTGGTGGCGTGGGTATTGGAGGAGTTTTAGAACCTCTACAAGCAGCACCTGTTGTCATTGAAGACGGCGCATTTATAGGCTCTCGCTGTATTGTCGTTGAAGGAGTACGCGTTGGAAAAGAAGCAGTACTAGGTGCAAATGTAGTACTTACTAAATCTACGAAAATTATTGACGTTACGGGTGCTGAGCCATTAGAAATCAGTGGGTATGTTCCGGAAAGATCTGTGGTCATTCCTGGGTCATACACTAAAAATTTCCCTGCAGGAACCTACCAAGTACCTTGCGCCCTCATCATTGGCAAGCGAAAGGCCTCAACCGATCTTAAAACCTCACTCAATGATGCGTTGCGTGAACACAAAGTAGCTGTATGATGAATCAAAAAATGCAACTCTGGAATACGCTTGATAGGGCTTCACTTGAAAAGCAACTTCAAGAAATTGGTCATAAATATATTACCATATCATTTTATCAATACGCCCATATTACCGACCCACAATCCTTTAGAGATCAACTTTATCTCCAATGGACAAATTTAGATATTGTCGGAAGAACCTACGTTGCCAAAGAGGGTATCAATGCACAAATTGCTGTTCCCACGGCTCATCTAGGTCTTTTTAGAGAAGAATTATATCAAATCTCCTTCTTGAATGGAATTAGACTCAATTTTGCCGTGGATGATGCAGAAGCTGCATTCCCATTTTTAAAACTTAAAATTAAGGTGCGATCGAAAATTTTGGCCGACGGACTCAACGATACAACCTTTGATGTTACCAATAAAGGGATTCACCTCAACGCAGCAGCTTTTAACGCCCTTACCAACGATCCAAATACCTTACTGATCGATTTTCGCAATCATTATGAATGGGAAGTCGGGCATTTTAAAGGAGCTATCCTTCCGGATGTAGATACCTTTAGAGAATCCTTACCGTTTATTGAAGAAACCATACTTAAAGGGAATGAAGACAAAAATATTGTCATGTATTGCACTGGTGGTGTACGCTGCGAAAAAGCTTCTGCATGGTTTAAACACCGAGGCTTTGAGAATGTCCACCAACTTGAAGGAGGTATAATTAAATATGCCAATGATTGTAAAGAGTTGGGTATAGAAAATAAATTTATTGGGAAGAACTTTGTTTTTGACGAACGGAGAGGCGAACGCATTACCCCCGACGTTATTGCTGTCTGCCATCAATGCGGCGAGCCAGCAGATAACCATACTAATTGTGTCAATGATGCCTGTCATCTTTTATTTATCCAATGTGATAACTGCAAGGCTGCAATGGAGAACTGCTGTAGTCAAGCTTGTTTAGAGACAATCCATCTTCCACTTGAAGTTCAGAAGGAACTTAGAAAAGGACAAAATAAAAGCAACCTCATTTTCAAAAAAGGACGTTCTGCCGCTTTGCCTTTTCAAGGACACAAAGAAAAACCTCAGGCGCTTATCGAACAAACGCTTAAAAACCAAAAAGCATGAATCTATTTATTCACTGGGCAGTTGACTCACAACTGATCGACGGTTGGAGAACACCAAATCTCTATGGTTTGCTATTTGTATCTGGCATCGTAATGGGTTATTTTGTGATACGTCG
This sequence comes from Crocinitomicaceae bacterium, assembly GCA_030830205.1. Classification (GTDB taxonomy): domain Bacteria; phylum Bacteroidota; class Bacteroidia; order Flavobacteriales_D; family Crocinitomicaceae; genus UBA952. The sequence continues at coordinate 10,881 of JAURNL010000097.1, forward strand.
AATGTTCCGGACCGAACAAGTAGAGGACAAAATACTAGATACGCTTGTCACCTATATGGTATTAGCGACAATAGTTGGCGCACGTTTAGGACACGTCTTATTCTATGGTCCCTATTGGGACAAGATAGAAAATGGGCAACTAATAGAAAAAGGGTATTTCTCTCATCCTGGAGACATCATTAAAATTTGGGAAGGGGGTTTAGCGAGTCACGGTGCCGCAATTGCGATTCTCATCGGGCTTTATCTTTTTACGAAAAAAGTGAGTAAACGTTCCTATATCTGGATTCTAGACCGCATTGCTGCACCAGTTGCAATTGCGGCAACATTTATTCGCTTGGGTAATTTGGTCAATCATGAAATGGTCGGGTATGTTACCGATGTACCATGGGCCTTTGAGTTTGAATATTTTTTCAACGAAACTTTGGGGACCTATGATCCATCACCTCGACACCCAGCGCAATTGTATGAAGCCATTTGTTATTTCATCTCATTTGGTATTTTACTTTACCTCTATTGGAAACTAGAAAAATGGATGCAACCCGGATTTGTGTTTGGAAGTTTTCTCGTTCTCATTTTTGGCGCACGTATTGTTTGTGAATTTTTCAAACTTGGACAAACTGCCAGAGATTATTCATTGCCATTAAACACTGGTCAAATGTTAAGTATTCCCTTGGTTATAGCAGGGATTTACTTGATCATTCGTTCAAAAAATAAACACTTAGTGTAAAATTGACAATTTGAACAATGTTTGTGAATCATTTGTATATTTGTGACCGTTAAAAACAGAAATTATGTGCGCAAAAGCCGTGAAAAGTTCAGATAAGCCTAAATTTTCAAAGGAAACCTACGTCAAGTGGTACAAAGACATGCTCTTGATCCGCAAATTTGAAGACAAAACAGGTCAACTTTACATTCAACAAAAATTTGGCGGATTCTGCCACCTCTACATCGGACAAGAAGCAATCGTTGTTGGAACAGCAAGTGCTTGCCAACCCGATGACAAACACATGACTGCCTACCGAGATCACGCTCACCCTATTGCTTTAGGTACCGACCCACGCGTACTGATGGCTGAACTCTACGGACGTACAACTGGTTGTTCAAAAGGAAAGGGAGGCTCCATGCACTTTTTCGACAAAAAAGTAAACTTCATGGGTGGTCATGGTATTGTTGGAGCTCAAATAGGTATGGGTGCGGGTGTAGCTTTTGCAGAAATGTATAAGGGCACTAAAAATGTTGCATTTGTATCCATGGGAGATGGCGCTGTGCGTCAAGGAATGCTACATGAAACGTTTAACATGGCGATGAACTGGAAAATTCCAGTAATTTTTATCATCGAAAACAACAACTACGCAATGGGTACTTCAGTGGAGCGCACTACGAATGTTACCGATCTTTCTCAAATTGGACTTTCATATGGAATGCCCTCTAAAATAGTCAATGGTATGCGACCAGAATCTGTTCACGAAGCTATTGAAGAAGCAGCTACTCGCGCTCGCAATGGTGAAGGCCCGACTCTACTTGATATTCGCACATACCGTTATAAAGGACATTCAATGTCTGATCCTCAGAAATACCGCACCAAAGACGAAGTTGCCGAATGGATTGAACAAGATCCGATTGAGCATTGTCTTCGTATTATTCAATCCCAAAAATGGTTGTCAGAAAAAGAACTTTCAGATATTGATGCATGGGTAAAGAAAGAGGTAGAGGAATCTGTTGCTTTTGCAGAAAATTCTCCATACCCAGAAGCACACGAATTATATGAAGATGTGTACACACAAGCAGACTATCCTTATATCAAAGAATACTAAAAACCCAAATAAAAAGACATGGCTGAAGTAGTATATATGCCCAAATTAAGCGACACTATGACCGAAGGTGTGGTGGCCGCATGGACAAAAAAAGTTGGTGACAATGTAAAATCTGGTGAAGTTCTTGCCGAGATTGAGACTGACAAAGCCACCATGGAATTTGAGTCTTTTTATGACGGAGTGTTGTTACATATTGGTGTAGATACCGGCAAAGCTGCACCTGTCAATAGTATCCTTGCTATTATCGGTGAAGCAGGTGAAGATATTTCAGGCATTTTAGCAAGTGCTGGTGCTTCTGAATCATCTGCAGCTCCAGAAGAGGCTCCTACAACAGTCCCAACGGCTGCTCCTGCTAGTGCCCCTACTCCAAGTCCTGCACCTGTTTCAAACCCTGTACCCGCTCCTGTTGCCATCAATACTTCAGCTGACCGCGTATTTGCCTCACCACTTGCTAAAAAATTAGCAGCTGAACGTGGTATTGACATCAACGCTGTTGGAGGCACGGGTGAAAATGGTCGTATAGTTAAACGTGATGTAGATCATTATGTTCCATATACGCCTGCAGCTCATACTACAAGCTTTACAGCTGCTCCGGCAGGAACCGTTTCTTATTCAGACGAGCCCATTTCGCAAATGCGCAAAACCATCGCTCGCCGATTGGCTGAAAGTAAATTTACTGCTCCTCACTTCTATCTTACTTTGGATATCGATATGGATGCGGCAATTGCTACCCGTAAAGGATTAAATAGCCTCGACGGAGTAAAGGTTTCATTCAATGACATGGTGATCAAAGCAGTGGCTATGTCATTGCGCAAGCATCCTGCTATAAACAGCGCTTGGATGGGTGATTTCATCAGAAGAAACGAACACGTTAATATTGGGGTTGCAGTCGCAGTAGAAGATGGTTTACTTGTTCCTGTTGTGCGCTTTGCTGATGGTAAAGGACTCACACAAATATCTGCTGAGGTGCGCGAATATGCACAAAAAGCAAAAGATAAAAAACTTCAACCAAGTGACTGGGAAGGCAACACCTTCACAATATCGAACTTAGGTATGTTTGGCATTGAATCGTTCACTGCAATTGTAAATCCACCAGACGCTTGTATTTTAGCTATTGGAGGAATCAAAGAAGTGCCTGTAGTTAAAAACGGACAAGTAGTACCAGGTAATGTCATGAAAGTAACACTTTCTTGCGACCACCGTGTGGTAGATGGTGCATCTGGTGCAGCATTCTTACAAACATTCAAGACCTACATGGAGCAACCGGCTGCCATGTTACTCTAAGACAATTACATTACTGCTGGGTCACAACCTAGAATAACTGTATTTTTTTTGCTAAAAATCTTTGTGAATAGCATGGACGTCGTTGTGGTTCTCCTCGATGCGATCCTTGATGATTTGAATTGATTTTGCCAATATGATCAACTCTGGTGTTGTATGCTTTCGTAGCCAAAACCAACTCTGTTGTTCATGCTCTACAGCCATAGCAAGATGATACAACACTTCATAACCAAATTTCTGCAGCCACTTTTGAGCTTTTTCATCTCCCTCTGCTGCACTTATCATGGCCATAATTTCAGGATAACCATTATGCAACAACCACTTTCTTGCAGGGTCATGTAGACGAATGGCTTGTGTTGCCATCCAAAGTTCAATATAGCCGTTCTCCTGCAACCAACTCTGTAAACTGGTATGACCCTCAATGGCCTTCGCCCAAGCAAGGATAACTAACGACGGATAAGCTAACGTATTTTGTTTCATGTTAAAAAAACCATAGGGCTACACCGATAGCCGTTAAAACACAAATCAGATCAACCAAAAGCATTGTCCCGAGTGTGTAACGGGTATTACGCACTTGAATGGAGCCAAAATAAACAGCAATCACATAAAATGTTGTTTCTGCAGAACACTGAAAAATGGAAGACAAACGACCTGCCAAACTATCTGGCCCAAACTGATTCATCGCATCTAGCATAAAGCCTCTTGATCCAGAACTACTAAAGGGCCTTAAAAGTGCAACTGGCAGAGAGTCGGTAATTTCTTTACTTACGCCTATATATCGGAAAACATCAGAAATCCCGCCTGCAATGAGTTCAAAAAGTCCTGAATTACGGAATACCGAAATAGCTACAAGCATTCCAAGTACATATGGAAAGATTTTAACACCCGTATCTAGTCCGGCGCGAGCTCCTTCGACAAAGGCATCAAATACAGTTGTTTCTTTAGCCTTGAACTTAGATTCATTTCTAAAGGCAAACAATAATGTGAGCAGGATGATTACAAAAAGTAAAATACCTGAAAAATTTCCAGTGAAGTAATTCTTGTCCACTAAATTGAGGGAGCCGACATAAAAAAGAAGACCAAAAATCGCACCAATAATCGCCATAATTACTCCCAAAAGCAAACCACTCCTGAATGAAATTCGTTGGCGTATTCCTACGATAAAAAAAGCTGCTAATGTTCCGATGAATGAAGTGATAATGCAAGGTAACATGACATCTGCTGGATTACTAGCATTAGCTGCAGCTCGGTAACCGATAATGGAGGTTGGAATGAGCGTAAGTCCTGCGGCATGCAGACACAAAAACATAATTTGGGCATCCGATGCTTTATCCTTCTCAGCATTGAGTTCTTGCAAACTTTCCATTGCCTTAAGCCCAAATGGTGTAGCGGCAGAATCAAGCCCCAGAAAGTTAGCAGAAAAATTCATGGTCATGTAAGTAATTGACGGATGCCCAACCGGAACCTGCGGAAATACTTTTGAAAAAAATGGACTGAGTCTTTTAGCAAGTCGTTCGGTAGCTCCCGAATCTATGAGTAGTTGCATAATACCTGCAAAAAAGGCGAGGTAAGCCATCAATGGTAGAATGAGGTCAAATAGGCTGTTTTTTGCTGTAACGAGCAAGCCGTCCGATTTCTGCACACCAGAAAATACCATAACTGTCTTCTCTTTCATGACATAGGTGGTGTCAGGGTCTGAAGGGTTTTTATCTACGATGTAAGTATTGTTATCGGCTCGGGCCATGCTTTCAACAAAAGAATGTGGTAAGTTCCATTTATAGGTTTCTCTAATGAGAATGGGATCGTCTTTTTGACCATTTAAAACATAATCAATACTGTAAAACTGCCCCGTAAAAACGGCGAACAGCACAAAAAAAATAGAGCTGATGAAAATAACCAGCCAAAAACGACTCAATACCATAGAACGAAATTGCACAATTTCTTGCAAAACCCAACATCTCTCAACAAAAAGTATTAACATGTGTTAATGGATTAAGCATGAATCTATTGCTTACTTTGTAAAAATACTGCTATGAAAAAAGTCTTCCACACAGCTAACTCCAGAGGACATGCCGACCACGGCTGGCTGAATGCCAAACACTCCTTCAGCTTTGCTTCTTGGTATAATCCTGAGCGCATTCACTTTGGTATGTTGCGGGTGCTCAATGACGATATTGTAGCTGGTGGTATGGGGTTTGGAAAACATCCACACGACAATATGGAAATTATTACCATTCCACTTTTAGGAGCAATTCAACATCAAGACAGTATGGGCTTCAGCGAGGTAATTCATGCTGGTGAAGTGCAGGTCATGTCGGCAGGAACCGGGATCTATCACAGTGAATACAATCCCGATCCAAATCAAGAACTAAACCTCTTTCAAATTTGGATATTTCCAAACCAAAAACAAGTAACACCGCGCTATGCACAGCGGAAATATAATTTAAAGCTAGAATCTTTTTCTGAGCTCGTAGGTCCTGAACAAAGTGGAATAGAAACCTGGATTCACCAAGATGCATGGATTTCGCTCGGAGAATTCTCTTCTGGCACTAAGAAAAGTTATACGCTGAAAAATATCAATCATGGTGCGTATGTCATGCTAGTCGATGGAGCTATTCAAATTGGAGACCAAATTTTCCAAAAAAGAGATGCGATGGGTATTTCACAAACGGAAAATATTGAAATTGAAATTAAACAAAAATCCACAATTCTTGTCATAGAAGTACCAATGAACTAATTCATGAAAGAAAAACTACTCTCCGCACTCAACTGGCGTTATGCCACAAAAAAATATGATCCAACTTTTATTCTCGAAGAAGAAGACAAACAAACTTTAGAATCTGTATTACAACTAACACCCACTAGTTACGGACTACAACCCTTGCACTTCATTTGGATTAACAACGTCGAGTTACGCGCTCAAATTCAATCTATTGCGTGGAATCAACAACAAATCACCGACGCATCAGAAGTACTCATTTTGTGTGCAAAAAATGCACTTGAGCCTGCATTTTTAGACCAACATGCTGATCACATGCGTGATACAAGGGGCTTGAAAGAAGAACAAATCCAAGGATTCAGAAAACACTTGCATAGTGCCATAGGTCAGAAAGCAATTGCTGATATTAAAAATTGGAATGGCAAACAGGCGTATATTGCCCTTGGGCAGTTACTCACGGCTTGTGCCCTCTTAGAACTAGATGCTACGCCTATGGAAGGGTTCGACCCGACTGCTCTCGATGACCTACTCCAACTTGGAGAAGAGGGTTTACATAGCGTCTTGATCTGCACGATCGGAAAACGCGACAGCACTGATACTTACCAATCTCTCCAAAAAGTAAGACGATCAAAAAAATCGCTATTTAGCACCCGCTGAATTAGATTTTAGTTAAATTTGAGAATGTCTCGCTTTGTTTTGTTAATGCTTATCGTAATGGGCTTTACTAGCTTCAATGCTTTTGCTGCCCCTCAAATGAGCCAGGCAGATCGACACGCCCTTCAACAAATCCAAAACGAACTTTTACGGGAAAAAGGGACAGTTTCTACTCATTTACGCAACAACTACCCCATCTATCTTATTGAGGGTCAATGGTGCCTTTCTATGCTCGGACGTTGTAATGACAATTTTAAAGCAGAAGAGCTTGAGAGGCAACAAATTTTATTTCAAAAACCTATTGCCGGGCTGATCTCTTTAAAAGTACCGCTTCAAAAAATCAACTCCCTCTTAGGTCTTAATAGCCTCAATTATCTTGAAATTGCCAGTAGAATTAGTCCTCATTTAGACAAAGCTGTCATTGATCTTCATGTCGATTCAGTACATGCTGGAATTGGATTACCTCAAGGTTATGCTGGTAAAGATATTTTTATTGGGGTCACCGACTGGGGATTTGACTACACCCACCCTGTTTTTTACGATACTTTACTTCAACAACATCGTATTTACGCTGCTTGGGATCAATTTAAAACGAGTGGCCCTGCTCCAAATGGCTTTAATTATGGCACCGAATATACTGACACGCCAAGTATACTGACTGCTGGAAGTGACACCGCTAACATCTATAGTTATGGTACCCACGGCACACATGTTGCTAGTATTGCTGGTGGTGCAGGAGCTAGTAGTCCTTACCGAGGGGTGGCTTATGAAGCACAGTTCTTATTTGTTACATTTTTAGTTGATGAAGGAGCAGTGCTTGACGCTTGGCAATGGATGTATCAAAAGGCACTTGCTGCGGACAAACGATTGGTTATCAATATGAGTTGGGGGCTCTATCATTTTGGCACCTTAGATGGAACCTCCATTTTAAGTCAAGCAATAACAGCTTTTAGCAACCTTGGCGTGATTTTCGTTAACTCAGGTGGCAACAATGGCAATGTTAATTTCCATCTTAAAAAAACCTTTAACAACGACCAACTCAAAACCAGAATTGAATTTTATGACTACAACGCCAACTCAAATATGTGGGGACAAAGTATTCATGCTTGGGGTGAACCCAACCAATCTTTTTCGAATGGAATTATCGTTACGAACAATTCAAATGTAGTCTTAACAGAAAGTCCATATTACAGTACTGCAAGCACCCCCAACTATATTGATACCTTCTTGGTTGTAAACCAAGATACAATTTGGTATAACATTACTGCAGATGCTGCTCACCCACTCAACGGCAAACCTCAAATGCGCTTGCGCGTTAAAAATACAAATACAAGCTTGCGAATCCAGCTTAAGTCGCAAGCAAGCAACGGTACGGTTCATTATTGGAATGTCACAGAACTCAGCAATGATGTAGGAAATTGGGGAATGGCATTTTTAGCAGCCGGAACGGGAACGACTGCTGGCGATAACCTCAACGGAATCAGCGAACCATCATGTGCCGATGACGTCATTAGCGTTGGTGCCTATGCAACCCAATATGCCACTAGTTCTGGTTCTTTGGTTGGTGGTGCGCTCGCCTCATTTTCTAGCAAAGGGCCGCGCTATGATGGAGCTATGAAACCTGATATTACAGCACCAGGAGTAGCAATTGCCTCGGCGATTTCTTCTTTTACTGATGGATCTTACACAAGTGTTGCAACTACCGATTTCAATAATACGACATATCGTTTTGCCAAATTTTCCGGCACATCAATGGCTGCTCCTATGGTAACGGGTGTAGTTGCACTCATGCTAGAAGCCAATCCTTACCTTTCAGCTGCCCAAGTCAAAGAAATCATCATGCAAACGGCGCGTCAAGATAACTACACCGGCACAATTCCTGCCGGTGGCAGCCCGCAATGGGGAGCTGGTAAAATCAATGCCTATGCAGCGGTTCAACTTGCGGTCCAAACCCTGGGGACGCTAGATAGCTCAAAGCTCATAGAATGGTCAGTCTACCCAAATCCCGTTCAGCATTACTTGCATTTTACCATCGTCGAATTGCCTGATTTTGCGGAAATTATCAGCCTGGATGGCAAACGTTATTGGGTAGCCATCGAAAACGGAAAGATGACTGTTCAAGACTTACCTACAGGTACTTACTATGTTCGCTTGCTTCAAAATGGCCGAATTCAGCAAGCCCCTTTCGTGAAAATCTAATTAGTAATACCAATTCGATCCATGCAGATCCGACTCGCTCAAATCGACGAACTTCACATTCTCGAAAATCTGGCTCGGCAAATATGGCCAGCAACATATGAGCACATAATCAGCCCAGCTCAAATCGAATTTATGCTAGACTGGATGTACAGTTTTGAAACCCTACGTCAACAACAAGAGCAAGGACACGAATTTTACCTTCTATCACTAGCAGGAAATGAGATTGGTTTTCTTGCGTTAGAGTGGATTCAAAATAACTCCATCAACGAACAACCCGAGTTAAAAATCAATAAAATATATGTGCTCGGTGAATTCCAAGGAAAAGGGATTGGTCAAGCGCTTGTCAAAAAAGCAATTGAACGCGCTAAGGAGACCAACTGCAAAGCTATATACTTACAAGTCAACAAGGCAAATAGCGCGAAACACTTTTATCTCAAATTAGGTTTCCAAGTAAGAGAAGAAGCTGTTTTCGACATAGGCAATGGTTTTGTGATGGACGACTACATCATGGCACTTTCACTCTGAGCTTTTTTGTATCTTCGTGACGCTAATTAAAGTCCCATGCTGAAGATTGACATGCACACCCATATTTTGCCGCCAACCATGCCCAACTGGACACAAAAATTTGGTTATGGTAAGTTTATCCACCTAGAACCCAATATTGATGGTAGTGCTAATATGATGCAAGGCGGTCAATTTTTTAGACGTATAGCAGAAAACTGCTGGGACGCGCCATTGCGCATTGAAGAATACGAAGCATTCCACACACAAGTTCAGGTCGTTTGCACAATTCCTGTAATGTTCTCTTATTGGGCTAAAACTGCTGATGCGCTAGAACTCTCGCGATTTCTCAATGATCACATTGCCGAATTGGTCGCACGCTATCCTAAAAATTATATTGGCCTTGCAACCATCCCGATGCAAGACCCAGAAGCTGCGATCTTAGAACTCGAACGCGCTAAATCTATCGGGCATGTGGGGATACAAATTGGATCGAACATCAACGATGAAAACCTCAGCGAGGAAAAGTATTTTCCTATTTTTGAAGCCTGTGAACGCCTCGGTATGGCCGTTATGATTCACCCATGGCAAATGATGGGTTTTGACAGCATGAAAAAATACTGGCTCCCTTGGCTTGTTGGTATGCCCGCTGAAACATCTAGAGCTGCTTGTTCTTTGATCTTCGGTGGAGTCTTGGAACGCTTACCTGACTTGCGCGTTTGTTTTTCACATGCAGGAGGTTCTTTTCTACCAACGCTCGGACGCATCGAGCACGGTTTCAATTGCCGTCCAGATTTAGTCGCTATAGATAACCCACACAATCCGCGCAACTATCTAGGCAAATTCTGGGTAGATAGCATCACCCATGACATCGATGCGCTTGAATATATCCTTAAAATGCAAGGATCCAAACGGGTGTGCTTAGGCAGTGATTATCCGTTCCCGCTCGGAGATCTAGAAATTGGTAAGTTTATTGAAGACAGCAAACTAGACGCTGATATCAAGGAAGATATTTTCTGTAATTCAACCCTGGAGTGGCTCCATCTTGATAAATCTTTGTTCCTTTAGAATCACTCAAAAGTAACTGGTTCAATTTAATTAATCTGGTACCTCAAACGAATGGTGACACTTGCAGTTTTGCGGCGAGAACTCGTATTGAAACTACCACCCCACTCATACTCCTCAGAAGAATTTTCAGCAGTAATTTGAAAAACACCCATATCTGCATGTTTTAACTTGCCTAAAACTCCTCCCCCATTTTCGGCAATTTTCTCAGCACGCTCATGTGCATCTTTGGTAGCGGCTTCAATCATTTTGAGCTTAAGTTGTGCCAGTTTAGTATAATAGTATTCGGGAGAATCTGAATTGAGCTCAATTCCTGCATCTATTAACTCCGAAACCTGTCTAGAGGTTTGTTCTACAACATTCACCTTTTTCGAACTGACTTTTACGCTCTGACGCAATGAATACCCATCAAAAATGGTTTGGCGAAGATTTCCTTCATCGTCGTAAACTCTAGACCACTCTTTGCTGATGTCAGCAGCCTCAAAAACCATTTCCTCTTCAGAGATACCTCTTGATTGAAGATAAGATTTTACTTTTCGGATATCTGCATTCAGTTGGGCATATGCATCTTTGAGTTCATAACTCTTTCTTGAGAAGGATGCGCGCCAAACGATGAGGTCTGAATCAAAAGATTCCTCACCTAAACCTATTACCGAAACGGTATCATCCGGCTTACCTTTTGAATTATAAGATTTCCCAAGAATGAGACCTGTAATAATGACTGCTAAACTGATGAGCAGCGTAGCAAAATGTTGTTTGAAGAAATTCACGACTATTTTTTTACAATTGTAAACTAAGATACTACTAATTTGTTACAAAAATATGGAGACAAAAAACATTGCCATCATCGGCGCATCTAAAGGCATAGGCTTTGCATTAGCCAAACAATTACTTCACGAAGGTCATATTGTTTTAGCCACTTATTCTCAAACTTCACCAACCTATGAGCATCCCAATTTAAAATGGGTGCAATTTGATGCCATGAATCCAACACCCATTGCATTTCCTGAAATAGTTGACGGTCTTGTATATTGCCCTGGAACTATTTCACTCAAACCATTTAACCGATTTTCTTCTGCTGATTTTGAGGCTGACTATCGTTTACAAGTAGTTGGAGCTATTCAAACCATTCAACAAGCGCTTCCATTTTTAAAGAAAAGTGAACAAGCATCAGTGATCCTATTTTCAACAGTTGCAGTTCAACAAGGTTTACCATTCCATTCTTTGGTGTCCACTTCAAAAGGTGCAATTGAAGGGCTAACCCGAGCATTAGCAGCAGAGTTTTCGCCTAAAATTCGTGTGAATGCAATTGCGCCTTCTCTTACGCATACACCTCTCGCTGAAAATCTACTTAATTCAGATGCCAAAAAAGAGGCGAATGCTGCAAGGCACCCTCTTAAAAGAGTTGGTGAACCCGAAGACATTGCAGCTATGGCAGCATTCCTCTTAGGAAACAATGCTACTTGGATTACTGGTCAAATTATGCATGTGGATGGCGGTATTTCAAGTCTTCGTGTATGATGCCCCTACTTTCCATCTCGGAAATTTATGCGCTTATTGATCAATTCGATCCAGTTCATTATGGTAAAACTCGTAATTACCAAAACGGCGGAGTTTCCAAGTTGTCTGCCTATTTATCCAGAGGAATAATTTCTACGCGCCAAGTGTATGAACGCCTTCGGCAGAGGGGAATTACCCATTATGAGATGGAGGCTTTTCTTATGGAATTATGCTGGCGCGATCACTCACAGCGTATTTGGCAGCACCATAATCCCCAAATTGAGGTGCGAACAGCGCAACATTTTATATACAACGAGAACCAATTACCGACTCCAGTATTAGAGACAAACACAGGTATTCATGCTATTGACGATGCACTGCGCACACTCAAAACAACGGGTTATATGCACAATCACTTACGCATGTATTTGGCTGCGCTTGTTTGTAATCATTACGGGGCTCATTGGCGCACCGCAGCCAAATGGTTTTTTGGACAACTCTGTGACGCTGATGCCGCAAGTAATCACTTGAGTTGGCAATGGGTTTGTGGAGCCAATGCACCTAAAGTCTATTATGCCAACCAAGACAACATCAATAAGTACACCGACAGCAAACAATCGGGTAGCTCACTTGATACTTCTTATGAAAATTTACCTTCGTTGCATATTACTACCGCTTGGCAAAACCCTGACTATCCATTTCGACCAAGTAGTACCAATGTAGCTATCCTCAACAAAACAATTCCTACTCATTTATACACGCCTTATCACCTCGATCCAAATTGGAGAAAAGAGGAAACTGCCAACAAAATATTATTTTGGGACCTAGACCACTGGAATGATTATCCATTTACCAAAAGTGTATTTGACTGGATCAACGAACTCGCATTGGTACAAATACCAGATATACAGATTGTTGTGAGCACATGGGAGGAATTTAAAGGGAATTTGGACCTGAAAAAGACATTTACAAAAGAACATCCATTAACAATCTCCTATGGTTTACAATGCGATCAACGTGATTGGTTATGGCCTGTAGCTTCTTTGGAAAAACCAGGTTCATTTTTCAATTACTGGAAAAAAGTACAAAAATACTTGCGCCGTGAAGACTGATGTGGGGGTAGTATGGTTCAAACGTGACTTGCGCCTTCAAGACCACGCCGCATTGTTTGCTGCAGAGCAAAGCGATTTGCCCTTGATTTACATTTGGATGTTGGAACCAAACGAATGGTCGGCTCCAGAAAATTCACTTCGACACTGGCAATTTCAGATTGCTTCTATTCAAGAATTGAATTCAGAATTAGCACTGATTGGTCAAAGGATTCATATTTGCTGGGGAAATGCGCTCAGTATTTTTGAAGCCCTACATCATGAATTTAAGCTCAAATCCGTTTGGAGTTATCAAGAATCAGGGCCACCAAGAACATATGCACGTGACCGAGAAATTAGCGCTTATTTCAATCAAATGCGAATCACCTGGACTCAATTTCAGCGCGATGGAATCATACGAGGCATAAAAAATAGAAAAGACTGGGATAAAGCTTGGTTTGCTCATGTGAATAGTCCAACCATTTATTTCGAACCCAAATTAGATCGCAATACTGTCAATTGGGAAAATCCATTTCATTTACCCACAACTCTTGAAAAACAACTCACCAATTATCCTACTCAATTTCAAAAAGCAGGCCCTAAATATGCCCAACGCTATCTAACAGACTTTCTTGAAAAAAGAAGTTGGCATTATCAAAACGGAATCTCCAAACCAGAATTGAGTAGGAAAAGCTGCAGTCGGCTTTCTCCTTTTCTCGCCTGGGGAAATCTTTCCATCAGACAAGTAGTCAGGGCAAGCTCTTCCTATCTGAAGAATTCAGCAAACAAAAAAAACTTAGATGCCTTCTTAACTCGTTTACATTGGCATTGTCATTTTATCCAAAAATTTGAAACGGATTGTAGTTATGCAGAAAAATGCATTAACAAAGCATATGAAGGTTTGTCGTATCCGCACGATATCCATTTACTGAAGGCCTGGAAATCTGGTCATACTGGTTTTCCTCTTGTAGATGCCAACATGCGTTGTCTACAACAAACAGGGTGGATAAATTTTAGGATGCGGGCACTGCTTGTTTCCTTTTTGTGTCACCACTTACTTCAGAACTGGAAGGATGGTGTAGATCATTTAGCTAATCTTTTTTTAGACTTTGAACCCGGTATTCATTATCCTCAGTTTCAGATGCAAGCAGGTACCACTGGGGTTAACACCATCCGTGTGTATAATCCTGTGCATAATAGTTATAAACACGATCCGGAGGCGATTTTTATTAAAAAATGGGTGCCAGAGCTTGCAAGTCTCCCAATTGCTTTCGTACATGAACCATGGAAAATGACCGAAATGGATATGGAATTAGCTGACTTTAGGTTAGGAGTCGATTACCCATTACCCATTATTGATCCAACAAATTCAAGAAAAGAAGATCGTAAATTTCTTTGGGATATACGAAAAAGCAATCAAGGAAAAATAGAAGGGCAGAAAATAATTCAATCTTTGGTCAGGCCATCAAAGGCGCGCCAAGAACCAAAACGCCAGAAGGCCTATGGTAAGAGAAACAAAGATATTGAATCCGAAAATGGCCAATTGCCCTTGTTGTAAAAGTTGAAAATTCTCATAAGAAAACGTACTAAATGTGGACAATCCCCCACAGAAACCAACAATGAGGAAAGGTTGAATACTTGTCCATTTAGGATGCTCCTTCAATTGAAAAATAACAAAGGCTAACACTAAACTTGCTATTGCGTTGCTGAGTAAGGTTGCATAGGGAAAGATAGATTTGTCAAATGGAAATAGTCTCGATATCCACCAACGAAATATACTACCTAAGCCTCCACCAATAAAAACAAATAAGATTGTTTTCATGCCTTTTTATCTAGAAATTGAACAATAAGGAACTGTCTAAATACAAATCCAATTAGAATTCCAAGTAGTGCACCGCATAAGATGTCACTAGGGTAATGAACACCTAAGTAAATACGGCTATAACACACAAGGAGAACATAAAAACCTAAGGCAATCCTACTAAGCTTCCTGTACGGCAAAAATGGATTGATGACAGTAAACATCGCTGCTAAATTTGCCGCATGTGAAGATACAAATCCATAACGACCTCCTAAATACGGGTTATCTGGAGCAATGAAGTAATAATGCAAATAATGGTGCAGCACCGGATGGTGGGATGGGCGTAAGCGCTCAAATACATCTTTAAATAAATGAGTTGAAATAACATCTGATAATGAAACCACTGCAAGGGTAGAACCTAAAAGTAGGATTGACTTTTTCCAACTAAACTGAGTTTTTAAGCCCGCAAAAATCAAAATAGACACTGGAATATTGATCCATTTTGAGGAAAGCAACCACATTAATTCATCAAGCCATGGCGCATGTAATGAGTTGATGCGTAAGAGTAATGCGTGGTCAAGTCTAAGAATAAAATCAGTCATTATTAAGGTGCTTCCAAATCAAATCTTTAAGCTCCATTAGTCCTTGTTGAGCTACTGAAGAAATAAAAACATAGGGAATCGTAGGTAAATCTTTACTGATTTCTGACTTTAATTCGTCATCGAGCATATCTGATTTGGTAATGGCCAACAATCTTTCCTTATGCAAGAGCTCAGGATTGTATTGTTTTAATTCATTGAGCAGAATGTTATATTCATTTCTGATATCAGCTGAATCAGCTGGCAACATGAACAAAAGAAGGGAATTACGTTCGATGTGGCGTAAAAAACGTAAACCTAGCCCCTTACCTGCATGAGCACCTTCGATGATACCTGGAATGTCTGCCATAACAAACGATCGGTAGTCGCGATAAGACACAATTCCCAAATTCGGACGCAAAGTAGTAAATGGATAGTCTCCAATTTCTGGTTTGGCAGCGGATAGCACAGAAAGTAAAGTGCTTTTTCCGGCATTTGGAAACCCTACTAAACCTACATCCGCTAAAATTTTAAGCTCTAGGATTTTCCAGCCTTCTAATCCTTCTTCACCGGGTTGTGCATAACGAGGTGTTTGATTTGTAGGCGATTTAAAATGGTTGTTACCCAAACCCCCTCTTCCTCCGCGTTGAATGATTCGCTCCTCGCCTTCCTCAGTAATTTCAAATAATATTTCACCGGTTTCCCCATCTTTGGCAAGCGTACCTAGCGGCACATCAATGTAGACGTCTTGCCCCTGAGATCCGGACTTCAGATTACCTGCACCATGTGCGCCATGTCCGGCTTTGATATGTTTTTGAAACTTGAGATGTAATAGCGTCCAAAGCTGTTTGTTGCCGCGCAATATCACATGCCCGCCTCTTCCGCCATCACCTCCATCAGGACCACCTTTGGGAATGTATTTTTCACGTCTGAAATGGGTTGATCCTCCGCCTCCATTGCCGGATGTACAGTGAATTTTTACGTAATCAACAAAATTGTCTGAAGCCATTTATTTTTGAGTATCTATGGCAGAGAATAAACGTTGAGTAATTTCGTCGATGCTACCAATGCCATCGATGGCAACAAATTTGTGTTGAGCTTGATAAAATTCTTTAACTGGAGCTGTTTCGTTGTTGTACACTGAAATTCGCTTCTCAATTACCGCTGGATCGGCATCGTCGGGACGACCTGATACCTCTGCTCTTTTCAACAAGCGAGTTTTTAGCTCATTTTCTTCTACCTCAAGCGCTAGCATTAAGGTAATTTCAGTTTGCAAACTAGATAGAAATTCATCAAGTGCTTTTGCCTGGGCATTTGTGCGCGGGAATCCATCAAAAATAAATCCCTTAGGAGCTTCGTATTTAACCACCTCTGATCGCAACATGTTAATCGTTACCTCATCAGGAACGAGTTGACCTGCCTCCATATAGCTTTTGGCTAATTGACCTAGTTCAGTTTCGCCTTTGATATTAGCGCGAAAAACATCGCCAGTTGATAAATGTACAAGACCGTATTTTTCGATGAGTCTTTCTGATTGGGTTCCTTTACCTGCTCCTGGAGGGCCAAAAAGTACAATATTTAACATATCTATTTGATTAATTGATAAACAGCCGGTAATTCACGGCCGTGTTCTTTATAGTCAAGTCCATATCCAACCACAAATTGATCTTCTATCTCAAAACCAATATACTTGGGTTGATGTTTTCCTTTGTAAGAATTAGGTTTTAGAAGCATTGAACAAATGCTTAATGAAGCTGGTTGTTCAGACTCTAAAAGTGTAAAAATTTTATCCATTGTAACACCGGTATCAAGGATGTCTTCAATGACAATGACGTGGCGATTTTTGAGGGAAGTTTGTAAGCCAATGAGTTCATCAACCCTTCCGCTTGATTTGGTACCAACATAAGAACTCACTTTTACAAAAGAAAGCTCAGGCTGGCACTTTAAATGCTTGAACAAATCAGCCGCAAACATAAAAGCACCGTTTAACACCGCTAGGAATAAAGGATCCTTGCCAATGTAGTCAGCATCTAACTGACTTGCCAATTCTTGAATGCGCGTTTGTATTGTCGTTTCCGAAATGAAGGGCGCGAAAGAAAGGTCGTGTATGTGAACCACTGAACGCATCGTCGTACAAAGGTACAATTTTAAACGTATCTTTGCTCCATGGCAAAATCATGGTACGGTAGGGAACTACAAATTGGCGTGCTCGGCGGTGGTCAGTTGGGGCGCATGCTAATCCAAGCGGCGAATAGTTTAGACATCCAATTACACATGCTTGACCCTGACCCCAACGCACCCTGCGCTCACATCGCTTATAGCTTCGAATCAGGCTCACTCACTGATTATCAGACTGTTTTAAATTTTGGAAAAAATAAAGATCTCCTCACTGTAGAAATAGAGAATGTCAATACCGACGCACTTCGTGAGCTAGAAAAGCAAGGAGTTGAAGTTTATCCTCAACCTCATATCCTAGAACTCATCCGAGATAAAGGGCTGCAAAAACAATTTTATCTCGATCATCAAATTCCTACTGCGCCATTTGTTTTTTACAATCCTGGAGACACGATTCCATACGATTTTCCATATGTACATAAATTGCGAACAGGGGGTTACGATGGCAAAGGTGTTCAGATCATTAAAAACGAGGCACAACTCGTGTCTAGTTTTAATGAGCCTTCAATAATAGAGGAATGTGTTCCTTTTGAGAAAGAATTATCCGTTATAGTAGCGCGCAACAAAAATGGTCAAATCAAATCATTTGGTCTAGTTGAATGCGAATTCAATCCGGAGGCCAATTTGGTCGAATTTTTGTTTTCACCTGCTGATGTCAATCCAAATATCGAAAAGAAAGCAAAACAAATTGCCAGTGATCTCATAGAAAAGCTAGAAATGGTTGGTTTATTGGCGGTTGAATTATTCCTGACGAATGATGGCGAATTACTTGTGAATGAAATTGCGCCAAGGCCACACAATAGCGGTCATCATACCATTGAAATTGCACGTTGCTCCCAGTTTGAACAACATTTGCGAGCAATCCTTAATTTACCTCTTGGAGAAACTCAATTTCACAGTGCTGGTGCAATGCTAAATTTAATAGGTGAAAAAGGATATGAAGGACCCGTTTTATATCAAGGACTTGAAACCATTTTAAACATTCCCGGTGTTCATCCGCATTTGTACGGAAAAAGCCACACCAAACCCTTTCGAAAAATGGGACATGTCACCATTAGTGCAGACCATATGGACGAAGTTCGAAAAAAGGCAGAACTCGTAAAAGCCAACATTAAGGTAATTTCTAAAAACTAGAAAAGAGCCACAATTTGCGGCTCTTTTCTAGTTACAGATGTACCTCCATTTAGTGTATCATCAATTTCTTTTGTATATGTTGGCCATTGATTTCAAGTTCTACTAAGTAGAGCCCAGCCGCAAAATTGGCGGTATTCAAACCAATTTCAAAATCACCTTCTAAGCTACCATACTGACGCGCCTGAATGATGTTACCTTTGGCATCCAATAAGCGAATGCTAACAGGAGCTGCAGCGGGAATGTGTAAGTTAATCTGGGTGAAATCGCTCGCTGGATTAGGAGCAATACTCAACATTTCCTCAAGATTGATAGCGCCAATCAATTCATCAACACCAACATATCCATTTTGAACCGCTTCTGGTATGGTGGTGTAACCAGCATTATCTATTTTACCTTGTGGATCTATGAGCATGCCCACAATATGCATTTGAGTTTCATCCCAAGTTGCTGGAAGCGTAAAGCTAAAGTTTGCGGTGTAGTTATCACCAACAGTTGTAGTGGCGGCAATTACACCTGTCTGGCCTGCGAATCCTGGTGCAATAGCACGTGCAACATGATCATATACCATTTGAGCAGCAGGAACTGGACTTGGCAGACTCTCATAGCCACCCATAACGCCATTGTTTCCACCGGCATAAGCATTTGATTGATTGTATCCTGAGCCTGTTCCTGTAACTCCATCTTCAGTCAAAACACAAGCAACTTTGTAAGAACCGTTTGTAGCTTGTAACATTTCAATGCCAACAGAGACATTCAGTTCACGAGTTGTCGGATCCCAGTTAGCTCCATTGGTAAGCACACCTTTTGGAGCAGTTTGCAAACGCGTAAAAAAGTCTGAAGACATTTGAGAAGGGTCTACGTCACCAAGGCGATCCACCAAAGCACTTGGATAGCCTCCGATAAGTGTACCAATTCCGGCATCGTAATCAGCAACGGTCATTGGGTCTCCGTTGTGAACAGCAATTCCAGCCCAAAAACCATCGTAGTCATTGGCAAATTTATCCATAAAGACAGCACCTCGCGGACACCACTGACACCACGTACCTGTAGCTTCTTCGCCAACCACTATTTTACCTGCCGCCGGCACAATTGGATCTACTTCTTGTGTAAGTGTATTGTCTGCAGCGTTATCGTCATTACCGCCATTCACAGCGGTAAGGGTTGCCGTCATGTCATTCGCACCGGCTACCAAAACTAAGTTTGGAAAGCTTAGCTCATAAGTATTTGTACTTGCAATATTTACACCGGAAATATTCTGAACATAATCTTGCCCATTGTAGTTGAGTGTCAAATCAAAAGAGGTGATCGGATTTTGCCCGCTATTCAATATAACTACTGATGGCGTTACCGTTAGCCCCGCAATATTGCCACCTGAACTAATGCTAGCCACAGCAGCGTTGCTATTTGGCAAAACAAAAGGCTGGTGATCCAATACTACATTGTCTACATAAAACTGATGATTCAAAAGCGGATAAATATCCAAAGATGCTAAAGTATTCACGCCGTTCAACCAAGTACCCACCAATTGATTATCGATATATGCCTTCCAAACATGCAATGTCAAATTGGCTTCTATTTTAAGATTGAACCAGGTTGCTTGCGGGTAAGTAGCGACACATAAGTCGTTTGTAATACCATCATCTATTGATAGTGCGCCCTGAATCATATTTACATTAAGTGCCCATAAAGATCCAATATTTTGAGCGCCTTGAAAATTAAAGTACGCACCTTTGTTGTTATTGACAAAGAAATCTGCACTGAAGGTAAATACACCATCGGACCACACGTTTGTTGTCATTAACGGAAGAATAACATCTTGTGGCCCACCTCCGGTTGCCGTGGAGGAAAAATAGATGGAATTTGGAGCACTTTGCGCGTTATTGTTGGTGACCGTTACATCGAGCGCTCCTCCATTTACTCCGGTCCAAGTAGTCCAGATGGCAGATTCCACGCCAAGGTAATCACCGGCATTATATTGATCAAAATTATCTGAAAATAACTGGGCTGAGACCAATTGGGAACTGAGTAGTCCCATTAAAAATAAGGCATTTCTTTTCATAGTTTTAGCTTGTTTAAGAGCCAAAAGTTACATAAATGCAATAAATAAAACTAATTTATGACTTTCCATTTGCTAAATAGCGCAGAACTTCTGCAGCACCCATGAGTCCAAACAGTGCTGGCATGTAGCTTACCGTACCATAAAAACTCTTCTTGTAACGCGTTCCATCAGTCATTTGAAGGGAGTGTGGCTGTTGAACCTCTGTTGAGAAGACTACTTTTACCCCGCGGTACGATGCATTTTTACGCTTCATGCGCTTTTTGATATGAGCACCTAACTTGCAGCCTGAAAGTTGTTCCATATTAGCCACGCGAACCTGAGCAGGGTCGGTTTTACCTCCTGCGCCCATATGGGAAATAATTTTCACTTTCAAGCGCTTGCACGCGAGAATCCATTCGAGTTTTGGTGTAACGGAATCTATACAGTCCATCACATAATCTGGTTGGTCTTCTTGTAAAATTTGCCAAACGCGTTCAGGTAAGATAAACTCTTCTATGACCGTCAATTGACAATCAGGGTTGATTTCTTTGATGCGCTCGGAAAGTACAACGGCTTTATTTCTCCCTATAGTAGAATCAAGTGCGGTCAGCTGTCGATTTTTATTTGTTGCATCAAAAGCATCTCCATCGATGATTGTCATGCGTCCCACTCCGCCCCTCGCGATAAACTCAGCTGCGTATGAACCAATACCTCCTAAACCAACAATCAAGACATGTGCTGCTTTGAGTTGCTGCATACTTTGATTACTCATCAGGAGTTCAGTACGTTCTAACCAGTGTGTCATTTTATTTATTTTCGCGCCAAAATTAGTATATTCGACCAAATTAATGTGAACAAACTATGGAACAAACTATTCAAAAAGGACACCCAAAAGGACTCTACCTGCTTTTCGTAACTGAAATGTGGGAACGCTTCAGCTATTATGGCATGCGTGCCATCTTGATGCTTTTCATGACCAAAGCACTTCTATTTGACTCTGAATTTGCCTCTGGCTTATACGGAAATTATACTGGCCTTGTTTACCTCACTCCACTGATTGGTGGCTACATTTCCGACCGATATTGGGGAAATAGAAAATCAATTTTTGTTGGTGGTATCATTATGGCAATTGGTCAATTTATGCTCTTCTTTTCAGCAAGTTCAATTGGAACACCAGTAGCCTCCATTTTCTTTTACATTGGTCTTTTGTCACTTATAGTGGGTAACGGTTTTTTCAAGCCGAATATTTCAACAATGGTTAATCAATTATATGCCCCTGGTGACAAACGAGTTGACGGAGCATTTTCTATTTTTTACATGGGTATCAATTTAGGTGCTTTCTTTTCACCGCTTGTTTGTGGTACACTTGCTGAGAAAATTGATTACCGCTGGGGATTCATGGCAGCTGGAATTGGTATGCTAATTGGAGTAGTTGTTTTTGAAATACTTAAAAACAAATATATTGTCTCTTCTGAGGGAGAGATTGTAGGGGGAAAACCAAAACCAATCGAAAAAACGGTTGAAGAGGCCAAAGACACCACACCTACTGCAAATCCCATCCAACGCATTGCACTCTGGTTGGCTGTATATGGTGCCCTTTGGTATGTTTTCATGCAACTAATTGGTTTTAACTTTGTATCTACACTCATTTTCGCGACTTCAATTGCCGCATCTGGTTTTGTAATTACAGATCCTTCGCTTTCTAAAATTGAGCGCTCTCGCATCATTGTAATATACATTATTGCGTTTTTTGTTATCTTCTTCTGGTCTGCATTTGAACAAGCCGGAGCATCACTTACGCTTTTTGCAGATCAACAAACGGATCGTACTATTTTTGGCTGGGAAATGCCTGCCTCCTATTTCCAATCAGTCAATCCATTAGCTATCATCATTTTTGCACCGTTGTTTGCAGTGTTATGGGGTTACTTAGGTAAGAAAAATATGGAACCTGCATCTCCTGTCAAGCAAGCAGTAGGTTTATTTTTACTGGCAATAGGATACTTTATTATTGCTGTTGGTGTCTCTGGTGTTGAAGGATCCACTAAAACAAGCATGTTTTGGTTATTGAGTATGTATTTGGTCCATACGCTTGGGGAACTATGTCTTTCTCCTATTGGATTATCCATGGTAGCAAGATTGGCACCTTTGCGCTTAGGTTCATTATTGATGGGTATTTGGTTCATGAGTAATGCTATGGCAAATGATTTTGCAGGCATGCTCTCTAAGTTATATCCTGAACAATACGTGAGTGTACAAACGGTTCTTGCCCAAGAAGAAACTAGTAAAGTTCAACTATTGGAGCGCAAAGAGGGTAAGGAAGATTTACTAGCTGAACCAAAATCTTTTGACAACCAAGATTACGTAGCTATTTCATCGGTTAACTTTAGTAAAATTAAAGCAAAAGAACAACGTGACGCTGCATTCAAACAAATCACGACCGATTCTAAAGTACAAGAAAAAACATTCTTTGGCTTCAAAGTCAATTCATTGTATAGCTTCTTTATGGTCTTTGTTTTCATGGGCGGAATTGCTGCTGTAATTTTGTTCTTGCTTCAGAAAAAACTTCTTACCATGATGCACGGCATCCGTTAATCTTAAAACCACCCTATGTTTGGTTCAAAACACCCTAAAGCGCTCCCCTTTCTCTTTTTATCAGAAATGTGGGAGCGTTTCGGTTATTACCTCATGATCGGAATTTTCACGTTGTATTTAAAAGATACAGAACGTGGTTTCGGTTTAAATGAAGCGCAAGCTAGCGACCTTTATGGGACGTTTATCGCACTTGTATTTCTCACGCCCTTCATCGGTGGTTTACTTGCCGATCGTATTTTGGGTTACCGTCGTTCAATAATAATTGGAGGGTTATTGATGGGGCTGGGTTACATACTCATGTCCGTGAAAGAATTAAATTTTCTTTACTTATCAATGACATTGATCATCTTAGGTAATGGCTTTTTCAAACCCAATATTTCAACACTATTGGGTAATGTTTATAACGAAGAGAGCTATAAGGCACGTAAAGATGCAGGTTACAATATTTTTTACATGGGAATTAATATCGGGGCCTTTATCTGTAACTTTTTTGGTGCTGCTCTTTATAACATGTATGGATGGTATGCCGCATTTTGGGCGGCTGGAATTGGAATGTTCATTGGCGTTTTAGTTTTTGTCATCGGGACTAAACATTACAAACACGCAGACCAAATCAAGCCTGTTGGTGAAACTGACATGCCACTACTTAAAATATTTGGAACGATTTTACTTCCTGCAATTATTTTTGGGCTCATTCCGCTCACTTTTGACACACCTCTTGTGGGATCTAAATCAACAGATTCGTTTTTATTTGGTTGTATTCCGGTTGTGTTTTTTTATGTGCATTTGTTCCGTAAATCTCCGGCTCATGAGAAACCTCAAATTGGCGCCATGCTTTCTATTTTTGCTGTGGTAATTGCATTTTGGGCAATTTTTAAACAAAATGGTTCAACAATGAATACCTGGGCAATGAACTATACTGATCGTGAAGTACCAGCACTAGTACAACCCATCACCTCGAACCTTAGACTTTCCGAAGAAATCCACTATGTTAAAGACAGCTTACCCTATTTGGATAAGCAATTTCGCATTATTGACAAAGATCAAAAAGTTGAAGCTTTCCCTTCTTACTTCATAAACCAAGCTGCAAAAGAACTGCCCAAAGAAGGTGCTACTATCAAGGTTTTCAACACAAATTTATTTCAAAGTGTCAATCCTTTTTGGGTGATTGCACTCACCCCTTTAGTTGTTGCTTTCTTTGCATTCTTAAACCGTAAAGGAAAAGAACCTTCAACACCCTCCAAAATTGCGTTTGGATTGCTTATTTCGGCACTTTCATGCTTAGTTATGGTAGGAGCCGTGTATGCTTCAAATAATGGCGCGGAGAAATCTTCTGCATGGTGGTTCATCAGCTCTTATGCGGTCATTACTATAGGAGAACTCTTCTTGAGTCCTATGGGGCTTTCGTTGGTATCAAAACTAAGTCCGGCACGCCTCACCTCATTAATGATGGGTGGCTGGTTTTTAGCAACCTCCATTGGAAATAAACTTTCTGGTGTACTGAGCTCGATGTGGGACAGTTATGAACAGAAAGCCAACTTTTTCTTGGTGAATTTCGTATTATTGGGATTGGCTGCCCTTTTATTGTTTGCGATGCTGCGCAAACTCAACAAAGTCTTTAGCCAATATTAACCAATCCGCTTCTGTACCAAAGCAGCTACCTTCTGATAAAAATGTTGGGGCTGATAGGTACGCCATTCAATTTCTTCGAGTTCGCCTCCCATTACAAAATAATGGTCAATACCTACGTGCTCAAATTCGCGAATTACATGATCATGAAAATTGACCATAGCGATCCAGCCATCCTCAACATCATCGAACCATTCTTCATAATAGCAGTCGTCGGAATGGTGAAAATTCAGTACGTTTTCGCCAATTAAGATGAACGCATTGATTCCGGCCTCAATCAAAACATCAATGACGTCGCGCTTGAGCAGCATGATGTCATTCTCTATAGCATCATTCCATTCGCCGATGAGCTCAATGATGGCATATGATTCATCATAATCCACGTATAGAACCTTTAAAAAAAGTGTTGGGGATCCAAAGTCATCCCATTGTGGATGAATATAAAAATTATAGACAGTATTGCTAAATGCAAATTCGCTGTATTCTCTTCCAAAAAATGGAGAATTGGGGTCTTCATCGGCAATATAATAACCGCGCCAATTGTAAAAGGGTTCAACAAAATGCATGGCGCAAAATTACAAGGATTCTCTTAACTTTGCGCCGTGGGAAAAGATAAGTTAAAACGCTTTGCTGCGATCAAAACATTTGCAAATGTTTTTGAACCAGTCATGGGAGAACCCTTTGAAATAAAAGGAAATTGGCGAACTCGTATTTTTCAAAATGACAATCCTATTATTCTTGAGTTGGGTTGCGGTAAGGGCGAATACGCAGTAGGAATGGGTAGACAATTCCCAGATCGCAATTTCATTGGTGTAGACCTCAAAGGAAATCGCATTTACATTGGTGCAAAAGAAGCCCTTGAAACGAACTTGAATAACGTTGCTTTTTTACGCACCAGAATAGATTTTATTTTGGATTATTTTGCAGAAGGAGAAGTCGATGAAATTTGGCTCACCTTTTCTGATCCACAACCACAGAAAGCACGAAAAAGGCTATCCTCTCCTATTTTTACAGCCCGCTACAAAAGGATTTTAAAGCCTGAAGGCATCATTCACATGAAAACTGATTCTGATGTTTTATTTGACTACACACTCGAACAAATCGAAGAACATGGTCACCAAATGTTGGAATGCTACCCTGATTTGTATGCCAATCTTCCTGAAAATCTGGATGCCCAAACTAAAGAAATCTTCCACATTAAAACATATTATGAGGAATTCTTTTCAAATCGAGGGCATATAATCAAGTATTGCAAATTTCGCTTAGCCCAGTAAAGCTAACGAATGACCGTATAATTGGCATAATTTGTATCAATGCCAATTGCCTTTAAGAAATCTTTGAGTCGATTCTTTATCGTTTTTTTATTTCTTGAAATATCTATATGAAAAGTCCAATTCCGATCGGCAATACGGTCCGCAATCCACTTAGGATGTTTTCCTTCGAACCTTGCTAATTCGTGAATATGGTCTTCATAATCAAAAGATGTAGCAGCTTTTACGTTCTTTTCTAGCCATGCATCGTCGTGCCAAAGCCTATGGAATCGTTCCTGCTTTCGTTGCATTGCCTGGGGGTCTTTTACCCATCCGTAGTGATATACGTTTGCATTTGCCAAAGCAACTTTGAGTTTTTGATCGGGAATCTTTCGAAATCCTTGGGCATCTCTAAATGAATAAATACCGCGTCCTGGTTTAATAATTCGGATTTCTTTTTTATACCAATTGTTGGAGACCCCGATGTAATCATACGAACCATAAAAATGTAAGTAATCAAACAACAGGCCATCAACTTCATCATCTTTTTGATAGGCCGCCATTGCTGCACGAATAGCTTGATGATCCGCCTCATGAAAGACTTCGTCTCCTTGTATATAAATGGCCCAATCAGCGTTGGGTGTAATTTCAGCAAGCGCTTTATCGGTTTCCACTGCCAATACGCGTCCATTCTCACGAAGCGTATCGTCCCAAATGGTTTGTATAATTTTAACCTTCGGGTCAATGTTTTGGATCAGTGATAATGTATCGTCGTCTGAGTTACCAACTGCTACAACTACCTCATCACACAACGGCAATATAGATTGAATAGAAGCTACAATTGGGTAGTCCAGTAAAATGGCATTTCTGATGAATGTAAACCCACTAACCTTCAAGATTATTTGTCTAATACTTTAGGAATACGGAAATAATCAGAATCTTTTTTAGGTGCGTTGCGCAATGCCTCTTCGTGACTGACCGTGTTTTCGGGCATATCATTTCGGAGTCGATTGACTTCCTGTGACATGAATATGAGGGGCTCAACTCCGGCTGTATCAAGTTCAGAGAGCTTATCCACAAAGTTGATCATGCGTTCTAGGTCTTGACGTATAGCCTCTTTTTCAGGACCTTCAAAAGATAATTTTGATAGGTTGGCAATATGGTCGAGTAATGCGTCGTTAATTTCCATAAGACAAAATTACAACTTTTTAAATAGATGAGGATGTGCTAACTTCAGTGGTGCTTCAATGATCCGATGACATTTATCACTGATCTGCTCTGTTGTGAGTGTAGCAATTTCTTCTGTTGAAATGAAAGGGTGAATATAAACCTCTACTACTCCTGGATGAGCAGGACCTAGAATTTGTGTAGGGTCTGAAAAAAGATGGAAATTTTGAGTAAAGGTCAATGGTAATATGGGGACATTCAAATTTTTTGCCAAACGAAAAGCCCCATTCTTAAATGGATAAAGCTGTGGTATATTTTCTTCTGGAATGGTTCCTTCAGGGAAAATAACAATAGACCAGCCAGCTTGCATTGCTTTTTGCGCTTGACCTAGTGCTTGACCTGCTTTTGATTTATCCTTGCGGTATACAGGAATATTTAGGGCTTTAAAATACGTCCTAACAATAGGGTATTTGAGAATTTCAGCTTTACCTAAAAATGCGAACGGTTGTTTTGGTAAAATGGATGGTAACAGAAAAATATCTAAATAGGAGCTATGGTTCGAGACGATGATAAATGGTGAAGACGGCAAAGTGGAATTGAGCCTGATGCGCACAGGATAGATACAAAATATCCTTAATAACCAGCTCCAAATGATAAAAATTTGAAAACCGTGTCTTCGCCATTCTGCTTTGAGTTGCAAGGCCCAGAAAAAAGGATAGAAAAGCAAAGCAAAAACAAAAAATACGACGGCAATGTAGAGTTTCCAAATGAGACCAAACAAACCTTTGATTTTTTGCATAGTTCAAAGTTAGCAAATAGATGAGCGCCATGGTCACTCAAAAACGTTTCAAAATGACTAATTTTGAACAAAATTCACGCAATGTCACGCATTTTAACTGGAATTCAAAGTACAGGCACTCCTCACCTTGGAAATATCCTTGGGGCAATCTTACCGGCAATAGCTTTAGCTGAAGAGCCAGCCAATGAATCATTTTTGTTCATTGCCGACATGCACTCATTGACTCAAATCAAAGATGGGGCTATTCTGCGTCAAAATACATATGCAACTGCAGCTACTTGGTTAGCTTTCGGCCTCGATCCCCAAAAAACCGTTTTTTACCGACAATCAGATGTGCCTGAAGTGACGGAACTTACTTGGTATCTACTTTGTCAATTTCCTTACCAAAGATTAACCTTGGCTCATTCGTTTAAAGACAAGGCTGAGCGCCTCGATGATGTAAACGGCGGATTGTTCACCTATCCTATCCTAATGGCAGCAGATATTTTATTATACGATGCCCAGATAGTACCCGTCGGAAAAGACCAAAAACAACATATTGAGATGGCTAGAGATGTTGCCAATCGATTTAATTTAACCTACGGTGAAACTTTCGTTCTACCAGAAGAAAGAATACAAACCGACACGATGCTCATCCCAGGAACGGACGGTGAAAAAATGAGTAAATCTCGCAATAATTATATCGATATCTTCTTACCGGAAAAACAACTCCGAAAGCAAATCATGTCCATCGTATCTGACAGCACACCACTGGAGGAACCAAAAAATCCTGAGTCCTGCCATACCTTCGCGCTCTACAAACTTCTAGCTAACCCTGATCAAGTGGAGCAAATGAAGGCAAATTACCTAGCTGGAAATTACGGTTATGGCCATGCCAAACAAGCGCTCTATGATTTGATACTTCAAAAATTTGAACATCAAAGAAGTACTTTTAATCACCTCATGGAAAATCCAGATGAAATTGAAGCTGCGTTAGCAATTGGTGCTCAAAAAGCAAGAGATGTAGCCCAAGGAGTACTTCAGCGTACGCGGGCAAAGGTAGGGTATTAAACAACTCATTTAATATTGCCCAACAAGTTCTTTTGCTTTGCGACAATAAGTAAGCCCTAGCTTGAACCATCTTCCCGGCATCTCCACAAAACCAGCTTCGACATATTGAGTGTCTGTTAAATTATTTGCTTCTGCAAATACAACCCAATCATTGTGCAAAGGCACTTGTATTTTGGCGTCTATTACATGAAACAAAGATTCGTCTATACGCTGAATTAATCTGGAGGTGAGGCTCAATTTGAAATGTTTGCTCAAATCTAGAAACAACAAACTATTGAGCTGATGGCGCATGCTGGTGATCGCATAACGCGATTCTTGCTCACTTGAAAAATCATGCTGTGCACTGATGTAGGTGTAATTGAAATTTAGTTTACTCGGGGCCCAAGTATTCTTGCTGCGCAGCGTGAATTGAAGATTAGTTTCAAGACCTCGAAAGGCAACACTTGCAATATTTACTGGTTTCCATGGATTTGGATTGGGTGTAAATTCAGACGCATCCCTCACCCAATCAATCATATTGGTATGCTGTCTGTAAAAAAGTGCTGCTCCCGCTTGGATTCGAAGTCGTTTGTTATCTCTGTATTCGCCTCTATAAGCTGATGCCTTGCGCCAACCTATTTCCATTGCATGTGAATATTCGGGTTGTAAATTTGGGTTGCCAATATTTGACGGGTCTGAATAGTACATTTCCGTCCAGCTTGGCACCCTGTTTCCTTTGCTGTAATTTGCAAAAAGATATTGCCCAGCTTTGAATGACTTGCCTAATTGAATACTTGGCATAAGTTGGGGGTTTTGCCAATCATAGGCAAAAAAGAGCAAGCCCGCAGCATATGAATATTCTCCTAAAAACCCACTCCCTTGGAAAAACGTGCTTTGATATTGTCGTTCACGCAATCCTAAATTACTACTTTGGAGTTGTTCAAAACGTTCTTCTATACCAAAATCTAGGCGTTGGCGTCCCATATAATAAGTTCCGTGCAATTCATATCCAAGTACATTTGACACATGTGAATTGGTATAAAAGGTAGGATCGAATCTTTTGAGTCTAAATTCATCAGTATGACGGCGCAAGAGCAATTGCTGCCTTAAAATAAGACGTGAATCAGCCAATTGCACCAGATGCTTGATACCTGCCATAGCCATTGACGTATGCTCCCATTGATCAGGAAATTTATTGGAGTAAAAGCCATTGGCACCAAAATTGCGATCTGTAAAAGCTGCCAAATAAGAAAGTTGTTGCTTTTCATTTATTCCAATTGGATGAGAAGCAGTGTAAAATAATTGATGATTTTTAAAATCTGAATTGTACCAATGACCATTTGACTGGTCTCTTGATACCGCTAATAACTGCTGGTATTTTTTGATTTTCGTACGCAACAAAGCTTGGGCACCTACACTGTTAAAGCTACCGCCATAAGCACTGACTTTAAGCTCTTGGGGTAAATTATGTTGAGTAGAAATATGCACAGCACCGGTTAATGCGCTTTGTCCAAATTGCAAAACTGTTGGGCTTTTGAATACTTGAATTTCAGAAACAGCAAGAAGCGGAATCGGTAAATTCGCTGCATGATGTCCTGTTTGAGGGTCTGTCATTTTGAAACCATTAACCACTATCAGGCTTTGCTCAAAATTCCCTCCCCTGATACCAATATCAGCCTGTGTTCCACTTATGCCGCGCTGACGTACATCTACCCCGCCAACAAAGGTGAGTGCTTCAGGTAAACTTCTTGCAGGAAGATCCGTAATTTGATTGGCATTGAGTTTATCAATCGTTTGCATGCGACGCATGAAATAACCGCTATTACGGCCGGCAATAAGTTCTATTTCCACATAAGTCATGATGCGACTTGGAGGATAGATTGTCCGAATAATGGTGTCTTTAATCCGAATCACTGAACTATCAGGAGGAATTTGTGCCAAAGTGTTGTTTGATATCAAACAATAAAAAGCTAACAATAGGATAGATAATAAGCGCATATTATGAAGAGTTGTTTTTGAGGGAAATCCACAAAAAACACACAAAAATAATTAATCCTATCGGCTTAGCGCTTAGAAATCTTGTTGCCCGTGATGCTGCGCTGCAAAGAACATTTGTGTCTGCCGACTTCAAAACCTCTTAACGCACTGTGTTTGGTAGCTCTTCCTTGGACGCGTGCGCGCCACATTCGCCACGAACTTGGTTTCATCTCTCTGCGCATGAGCGAAATTACCTCTGCCTCTTTCAATCCAAATTGCATGAATATGGCATCAAATGGAGTACGGTCTTCCCAGGCCATTTCAATGATACGGTCAATATCTTGTTCTGTAAGGGTTTTCTCTTCCATGCTTTTGAAACAACATTTGAATCTTTTTGTTTCAATCCAAATGAAAGGTGTTAAAAAACAACATTTACCCGAAAAAATTTGTCTGAGCTGTCAGAAAGCCTTCACATGGCGCAAAAAATGGGAAAAAAACTGGAACGAGGTAAAGTATTGTTCGGATCGCTGCAGGTCTCAGCGCAATAAATAAGAGATTTCGCTTAGTGTTGGCAAGTGATCTTCATAGGTAAATTCGAGCGAATGCTTACCAGGTAAAAGTGATTCAAAGTTGCGTTCAAAATGTAATTCTTGATGCCGGCTAAAAATCCAAAAATCGACCAATGGTTGTGAAGATTCTATGTGTACCACTCCTTTTTTCAAAACCGGATCGAGTATTTCGACAGACATGGATGGTTGAATATTGGGAACTTTCCTCTTGCTTATAAAGGTAAACAAGCGCGTATACTGCTCGTCTAGCGTTACTTTAATAAATCCTAATTTATTCTCGGAAAGAGCCATTAATACCTGTACTTTATTGGCTTGAAGCGGATAGGTCCTACGTTGGGTTTGAATTAACGAACCATCTGGATTGTACATTTCAATCTGCACAGTTACGAGGGTATCTTCGGGTAGGTCACTGGTGAGTACCAGGTAATGCATGTCATCTTTAACCTGCTCAAGTACGGCAATAGAGCGGTAATCTTCTTGTACAGCATAATGCAGCGCTTTCCAATTGTTGTGATCATCTAAACTAGACCATGTTGGAGCTGGCCAGCAGTCATTGAGCTGCCAGAATATCGTACCCATACAGCGTGGTGCATCTGCTCTGTGGCCTGCAATAGCCATACTAACCGCTTTGCGTTGAGTAAGTTGGGAAAAATAGATGAAGGTTTCAAAGTCTTTGGCTTTTCCGTAATAGATTTTGGCATGTTTCTCTATCATGCTATTGCCCACATAAGACTTTTGATGATTTTTCATCACAGCAGAGTTTAAGCGTTGTTGCTCAAGAAGCGCAAAGCGATTCACTGCACTTGGTTCAGGAAAACTCTGAAAACCGTACTCAGCATTGAAGCGCCCAACTTTATTGGCAAAATCGTGCAATGGGTCTTTACCGTGCCACACACCCCAATAGTGCATGGTGCCATGGTTAAAATTGTCGTCCTTACCCCAGTTACTCAGCGGAGAAGTATGGACATAAGGTATACTTTGATCGGTGAGTAAATCTACATACTTAGGGAGTGTCTTTTTAAATAATTGTTCATAGGCTGATTCAATTTCTTGTTGTTCTAACTCTTGCAAATTATATTGAGCCTGAAAACCCCAGTGATGCCAAGCTACGTCAACCTCATTATTGCCGTTGAAATAAACCAATGATGGATGTGCAGCCAAACGCGGTATTTGTTGATTGATTTCACGGCTAACATGATTTATAAATTGTTCATCACCGGGATACATTGCGCAGGCAAACATAAAGTCGTGCCATACCATAATTCCTGCCTGATCACAAGCGTGTAAAAAGGAATCAGGAGCATATATGCCGCCACCCCATATGCGAACCATATTGAAATTAGCCGCTTGCATTTGTGCAACCAGTGCAACATAAGCACTATCCAAGGAAGGCCCTGCAAAAATTCCCGGTGGTATAAGGTTGGCTCCTTTTGCAAATATTTTGCGGCCATTAATTTGGAAAACAAAGGAAGTGCCCCATTGGTCTTTTTCTTGAAGTAATTCAGCTTTGCGAATCCCAAAAGTAAATGGGTGTTCATGGATTAGTACTTCGTTTGCATTGTAAAAACGAAGCGTATCCTTATATAAATGCTGAGCTCCTTGCCCTACTGGCCACCAGAGCTGAACATTGGATAGCGTTTGTTCTAATTGAACATGTTCTTGACCCGCTATTTGAATATCGTTGAAATGTCCGGTTCTGCAAATAAGTCCTTCTTGCGCTGTTTCTATACTAAAGTTTAAAGTAAGCTTGGCTTCATTACTTTCCGTAATGCTTAAAGTATTGACCCTTAAATTTTCGACAAGTATTGGAGGAGGTACTGCAATGGTAATTGGATAGGCAAAACCAATTGTATTGAGCCTTGGTGCCCAATCCCAACCAAAGTGATATTGAGGCTTGCGGGTCAAGGAAGCAACTTTCTCACTCCCAACATCGTTGGGAGCTGGATAGGTAAAGGATTGATTGGCTCCTGAATTAGCGTGGTAAGTGATCGGCGACTCTATTCTGATTTCCAGCTGATTATATCCACACAACAACTCGTCGTGATGCAGCAAAAAACGGTAATGAATAAAGAAATTTTCTGTTTTTGCCAACAACTTTCCGTTGAGGTAGATTTGCGCATAAGTATCTAAATTGGGGATATCGAGGGTCAGTTCTTCTGCATTATAGAAGGCTTCATCTAAAAAGAATTTAGATCGAAAAGCCCATGAATGCGTTTCAATCCATTGGTATTTTGATTCGTTTTCACCAAAAAATGGGTCTGGTAATTCACCTTTGAGCCATAAATAAGCTTGCACCGTTCCCATTTTTCCAAATGGCATCCATTTTTTTTGAATTGGATGATACATTTCCCAAAAAAGTGTCACTTGGGAATGAACAATATTCACTGCAAATACAAAAAAGAAGAAAACACTACGCATTACCAATTTCTATCGAATTTAGCATCGATAAGAGCTTCCCCGTCTTGAGTTCTAAGCGCATAATTAAAGCCAGCGAAGATGGAATATCCACCATAGTTTCCATTTTTGTCGATGGCAATAAAACCACATTGTAAGCCCGTAAGATCTTTGTTTTTTCTTATGATACGCATGCAAGCTTCTTTGCATGCTGCTTCTGGAGACAACCCTTGACGCATGAGCTCCACGACGGTATGGCTACCAGCGATACGAACAATTGCTTCGCCAAGTCCTGTGGCAGTAGCGGCACCAACTTCGTCGTCTACAAATAATCCAGCACCAATGATCGGCGAATCGCCTACACGTCCATGCATTTTGTATGCCCATCCACTTGTGGTGCAAGCTCCGGCAAGTTGACCATTTGAATCTAGGGCAATCATGCCGATAGTGTCGTGGTTTTCGTGGTTAATCTCTGGTTTCTTGAACAAGTCTTTATTTTCTTTTCGCCACTTATCGTAATCTTTTTTGACTTCTGGAATGGGCATTTTGGCCGTCTGATAACCTTGCTCAATGGCAAACTTATGGGCGCCATCACCAACTAACATCACATGTTGGGTGCGTTCCATAACGCCGCGAGCAACATTTATAGGGTGAGCAATTCCTTCTAAAAAAGCGACGGAACCACAACGGGAATCCCCGCTCATAATACATGCATCCAAGGTAACGTGTCCGTCACGGTCAGGACGTCCACCCACCCCTACGCTGCGATTGGTCAAATCTGCTTCTGTGACCATCACACCTTGCTCTACCGCATCGAGCGCAGATCCACCTTTAGAGAGTACTTGCCAAGCACCTTCATTGGCGGCCAAGCCATGATTCCAAGTTGAGAGCACTAAAGGGGTGTTGGTTTTTCCTGAAAAAGAATGTACAACGGTTTGACTAGCTTTTGATTTATCTACTAAGCTGAGGGCACTCAACAAGGCACCAAAACGAATAAATTGTCTTCTTTTCATAGCTTATTTTCTTTTGCGAAGTTCTGCAGCCAGCCAATTTTGAAAGGCTTTGGCATTTTTTGAATGGACAGCTCCCGAAGCTGTAAAATTATGTGTTCCAGAATAATCTGGTTTGGCACACATAAATATGTAGTCGTGCTGACTTGGATGGAGTACTGCATCGATCACGCCAACTGGAGGTAAATATATCGGACCAGGCGGCAATCCCTTTATTTTATATGTATTGTAGGGGCAATCGATGTCGCGATGTACGGCCAATAGTCGTTGAACTCCCTTGAGCTGATCACCCCAACAAAATTTAAAAGTGGGGTCAGATTGCAATTTGATTCCTTGTTTAATTCGGTTTAAATAAAGACCTGCGATAATTGGCCACTCCTCTGCCCTACGCGACTGCTCCGAATAAACTATACTTGCTAAAGTAACTGCTTCACTTGGTGTTTGAAGACCCACCTTAAGCAATTTAGCTTTTCTTTCAGGAGACCAAAACGCTTTGAATTCGGTAGCCATTCGATTTACAAATGACTGAGGTGTTTGGTCCCAGTACATTTGATATGTATTGGGAATAAACAAAGCAGGAATTTCATCAAAGGTAAAGCCTAAGCGATCTAAATGATGTCCATTTTGAAGATAATGAATAAACGCTGCGCTATCCAAATCAAGTTGATTTTGGAGTTTTCCAGCTAAATGATTGATGGTACGACAGTTTTCAAAGCTTACTTGTACGGTGAGTTCTGCATTGCCATTGTTATTTGCATTTTTAGTAAATCCATTCCAAATGTGGCGATAGGCAGTTTTGGGGGCAATTATGTATTTACCAGGTGCAATATTTCTTTGATTCATTCCTTTTTGATTACCAACCAATTCAAAAAGTGGTGCTTGGTCAATTACTCCATTTTGCTGAAGTAATAAGGAAATAGATTGGACCGTTAGCAGATCAGAAGAGATATAAACAGTAAGCTCTTCGGTATTGGAAGATTTCTGAAATGCACCGTAATAATACTTTATTTTGGGCAATAACAGTACTACAGTTGCTATGGTTATTGCACTAAATAATAAGATCAGTTTTCCCTTGTTAGACATAATTGAAAAGTGAGTTCGTCGAAAAGTTGATTTTTATAGCGCAGCCAATTCTTACGGGTACCTGCATGAAAGAACCCAGATTTCTCAAATAACTGAATGCTTGCCTGGTTATCGTGATGGATTTGACAATATAAATTTCGAAGTTCAAGTGTTTCTCTACAATATGTGATGAGCAAAGATAGCGCCTCACCTGCAAATCCTTTCCCTTTGTCTTGATCTTCGGCTATTAGAATTCCTACAGCCGCATAACCATGTTTAAAATTGAGGTCATAAAGATCTATGACTCCTACTGGACGATTGTCTGCTGCAGTTTGGATAACCAAACGCATTTGGCCTGACTTGCGAATATCGGATTGCTGTTCAATGAGCTGATGAATATCATACATAGAAAAAGGCACTTCAGTATTGGAGACCTTCCAATTGGCCGGATTGTTTTCCCAAAGAAAAATGGTGCCAGC
>JAURNL010000098.1 GCA_030830205.1 Crocinitomicaceae bacterium
CGGATTGATGATACTTGCCGAAGGCTTGGGCGCTTGATAGTTGTGCAGATTATCAGCATTCAGTTCGTAATAATAAAACAAGAGCGGGTATTTTTGAGTGGGGTCAAAATTTTCTGGTTGATAAAGTAAGCCTTCTAGTACTTGCCCATCGTAGGCTTTCCATTTGACAGCAGTTACGCTCGCCCAATTATAGTTCTCTTGCTGTGGGTTTGCCCAAGAAATACGCTTTGGACTCATCCAGTCTTCTTGATTGAAATGCAAGTCAGGGTAGGTGCGCACATCCATTTTTCTCCAAATGAAATGGTTTTGTTGTTCAGCTTTCTTGACACTCGCTATGCGCTGAGCAAGTTCTACTTTTTGAATCAGCTGTTGATCTTCATACATGTAAAGCAATTCATTTTTGTTGCTTTTACGCAGGCCTACAAAGTACCCATCCGCTAAATTTAACCAGGCAGAATCCATGACATAAGGCAAAAAGCGCAATTCAATCTGATCATGCGTGGCCTGTTCTTTGGTGATGCTTTGGAGTGTTTTTGTTGCGATATCGTAGCTCCAGATGTCGTATTGAGACTGAAAAACTGCTTCTTTTGCATTTGCTGTGAAACCAATAAACCCGACGGGTCCTGCCTCCATGGGCTGACCATTCATGTCTTCTTGCCAAATGATGTCTTTGCGGCTACACGTCATGCAGCTGTGCTTTTGTTGAGCGATGTCTAGTAGCATCCATTTCTGACCTTCAGCTAAGTAATACGTAAAGTAACGACCATCGGCAGAAAGTGCACCAGTATGTGCCAAAGCTTTCCCAAGTAATTGTGCTTGTCCGGTTTTTAAATCGATTCGGTAAAGGTCATTTTTAAAAGGCGCTTTCCATTGTGCTTCGATTGCATATGGATTGGAATTGCGAGCGAGGAGGTAGGGCGCTGTCATTTGGAGGTCTAAGCTGATCCGTAGGGTGTCGTTTTCAATGGGCACCAAGCGTTCATCTTCTAGATGATATGCGTAAAGTAGGCCTCGTTTGAGTTCTCTATCCTTTTTGAGAAGTTGCTGTGGTTGTAGTTCTAAATCTTGGTAGTGCCAGATATCCAGGTTGACTTTTTCACTTTCGAGTAAGGTATCTTTTTGTTCTTGCTCTCGGGCAACAACACTGAAATAAAGCAGTTGGTTGTTGTCACTAAAAACCGGCAGTCGACCTTTACCAATAGCTTGATATAAGCCATTTGGGGTTTGCTCAAAGTCAGTAGAATCACCAAATTCTGTTGTTTTTAATTGCTTCAAATCAAAGAGTAGCAGATGCATCTGCTTGATCTTTGAGGTATCGGGGCTGAATAAAAAAGTCAACATGTTGCTATTTTTACTCCAATTGAGATGACTTGCCAAGGGTTGTGCTTCGAATTCTTTGAGCAATTGTAGGTTGTTACACTGATAAATCTGCACCTGCATAGAGTCTTGTTTAACTTTACGCTGCTTGATTACGGCAATTTTGGATCCATCAGGACTAACGGCAAATGAAGTGATGCTATCTAAAAATGGGAAATTACCTGAGCCCGACTCATACACCACAAGTCTGTGGCCCTCCGTTTTGAATGGATTCACGTACGGCACTTCGGCATCTTTTTTCCAAAACAGGAATTTATCGATTTTTTTAGGTTCAATCTTTTCAATTTTTTGGGGTGTGGTTTCTTGTAAAAAGGCCAAGACTGCTGCTTCTTCGGCTTGTTCAATGGACTTTATCTTGGCGAATTTATAAATGGTATCTTGGGACAAATGAGCAATGAAAAGGGAATCTTTTGGCCATTTTTTCTTATCTACTTTCGCTAACTCAAGCTTGCGCAAGCTGTCGTAATCCGGACTCATTTTCCATGCTACAAAACTTGCATCTGTCGCCATAATGGCGCTGTTTCCTCTTTCAATCGAATCATGTTTTTGCGTTTGGGTATCAAAGAGATGTAAAACTGTGTTCCCTTTGAGCACCGTCAATTCGTAACTAATGAGCGCCCCATTTCTAGAGATCTGCTCCTTTTCTAGTCTTTTCCATTGATCATAAGCTTGATGGTCTAGCTGAGGTTTTTGAGCAAGTCCAATGCTGTAGCTCATCAAGAGGGTAAGCAGAATTAGATTTTTCATTTTTGTTTTGTCTGATGTATGGATACTAAATAGACGCCGGAAAAAACGAATAACATGTATAAGATCCTTTCCAACGTGATGGTATGCGTATAATCTTCGGCCCACCCGAATGTAGCAAAAAGAACGGTAAAGAGCATCACCATTACGGGTTGGGTATAAATATAAGCGGCTGAAACTGTAGGGCTCACATACTTCAGTCCGTAGATGGTAAGTAGGTAGGTGAGAAAGGTTACCCCAATTATCACATAGGTAATTTTATACCAGGCACTTGCAGGAATCTGCTGAAAATCTACACTTGCAAGGTTAGACCAGGTAGGAGGGAAAAGCAGCAATAGGATCAGTCCAATTGTAAATACATAAGTGATGACCTGTATAGGGCTGTATTTGAGTAGGAGTGGCTTAGAGAGCACTAGATATAAGGCATAACTCAGCGCATTGATCAATAAAAAAAGATCACCCATTGTAGAAGTTCCTGGTAATTTTCCGGAGCTGATAGTGAGCAGTATGGCACCAAAGGCGCCA
This sequence comes from Crocinitomicaceae bacterium, assembly GCA_030830205.1. Taxonomy (GTDB): domain Bacteria; phylum Bacteroidota; class Bacteroidia; order Flavobacteriales_D; family Crocinitomicaceae; genus UBA952. Next base: position 2,647 of record JAURNL010000098.1, read on the forward strand.
ATGAAAACCCCAATTAATTTTGAGGTGCGCAATACTTCTTTGCTGATGAATGTGGCTAGCACGACCACCATGATCGGATTAAGTGCCATGATGATTCCGGCATTGAGTGCCGAAGATAAATTGAGCCCGTGAAAGAAAAATAGCTGGTTGATAGCTACACCAAATAAGCCAGCTGCCAAAAATCTCCAATAGTCTTTGCGATCAATGGTTTTTCTTTGTTGAGATAAAAGCAAGATCCAGAAAAGCAATACAGCCCCACTCACCCTTAAAAGAATGAAGGTGTTTGGGTCGAGATAGCGGGGCATGACACCCTTAGCCAGCACATGATTGGCACCGTAAAGTAGGTTGACTACCAATAGCGCGATATGCGCCCGGATTATTTGGGTCTGCGGCATGAGGCAAAGGTAGTTATTCCGTATCTTTGTTACATGCACCTTTCGCACTTGCATTTAGTCAATTACAAGAATTATCCGGATCTCGAACTGCGTTTTGTACCGGGGATCAACGGAATTGTGGGTCCAAATGGTGCGGGAAAGACCAATATTCTAGATGCGGTCTATTACCTGAGCATGTGCAAAAGTTACCTTAATGTCAATGACCGACAAAATTTGCGTTTCGACCAGGCCTTTTTTGCCATCTCCAGCCAATGGGAGCTCGATCAAAAAGCATGTGAGGTGCAAGTTGCCTACAAAGCAGGTGTTAAAAAGCAAGTCAAGTGGAATAAAAAAGCCTATGATAAACTGACTGCTCACATTGGAAAATTGCCAGTTGTTTTTATCTCTCCTTACGATGGTGACTTAATTGCCGAAGGCTCTGATTTGCGCCGCAAATGGATGGATGGCATCTTAGCCCAACTCGATAAAAACTATCTGGAAGAAATCCAAAAATATGCGCGTTTACTTGAACAGCGCCATGCCGTATTGCGCAACATGCACGAGCATCGCTTATTTGATCCCGATGCAATTGAAGTTTGGGATGCTCAACTCATTCCTTGTGGGAATTATATTCATGAGCAACGCAAAGCATTCTTAGCGGAGTTTATTCCTGTTTTTAAGCGATTTTATCAGCAAATAGGTCAGAATGCCGAAGAGGTTGATATCACCTATCGCTCTCAACTCTCCGATGGTTCATTTGCAACATTATTGCAGGCATCGGCTAAGAAAGATGCACTTACTCAATATACCAATGTAGGTGTTCACAAAGATGACTTACTCTTCACCATTAAAGGGCATCCAGTTAAAAAATTCGGCTCGCAAGGTCAGCAGAAGTCGTTTATCATCGCTTTAAGACTCTCTCAATTTGATTGGCTGAAGCAACACAAAGGTCAGAAGCCAATTCTTCTGCTCGATGACATCTTCGACAAACTAGACAACGAACGCGTGTCTCGCCTCATTGCACTGGTCAGCGCGGACTATTTTGGTCAGGTATTAATTACAGACACTGACCCAGAGCGCATGCAAGCACTCTTTTCTCAATTGCCGGGTGAAACCCAGCTTTTTCAAATTAAAGACCAACAAGCCATAGCCTTATGAATCCTGATAACAAACGCGAACAAGAAGAAAAACCACTCTCGACAATCGTCAGTCGGATCATGAAAGCTTACGGCTTAACTGATAAAATGAAGGCCTATGATCTGATTGCCGCTTGGCCTGAGCTCATGGGTCCCGCAGTAGCGAAGCGCACCACTGAAATTCGCATAGAAAACAACACGCTTTACCTCAAAATTGATTCTAGCGTAATGCGCGACGAACTTTTTCATGGCAAACAAATTATCATTGCCCGTTGCAATACTTTTGTAGGTGAAGAGCTCATACGTGACATCTGGTTCAGCTAGGTAACCTACATTACCTCCTTACACGCCAAGTTTTTGTAAATTTGTTTCATTAATTCATCATTCATATGTCAAACGCATTTTTCAAGGTCCCGGTGGCCGTCAATGAACCCGTTAAATCTTATGCACCAGGCTCTCCAGAGCGTGCCTCTTTAATGGCCAAATACCAAGAATTTAAAGACCGCAGTCCAATTGATATTCCGATGTATATCGGTAGTCAAAAAGTCACTACTGCCAATAAAAAAACACTTTCTATGCCTCATGACCATCAACAAGTTTTGGGGTATTACAATCAAGGCGATGCCGCTCACGTGGCTGCTGCTATTGACGCCGCACTTGCAGCAAAATCAGCTTGGGCTGCCCTACCATGGCAAGACCGCGCTGCCGTATTCTTAAGGGCTGCTGACCTCTTAGCAGGACCATTCCGCGACCGTATGAATGCCGCAACAATGTTGGCTCAATCGAAAAATGTTTTCCAAGCCGAGATTGATGCTGCCTGCGAGCTCATTGATTTTTTCCGTTTCAACGTACAGTACATGACCCAAATCTACAGCGAGCAACCTGAGTCTTTGCCCGGAATGTGGAATCGATTAGAGTACCGACCTTTAGAAGGTTTTATCTTCGCACTCACACCATTCAACTTTACGTCAATTGCTGCTAATCTTTCTGCTGCACCTGCTATGATGGGTAATGTAGTGGTTTGGAAACCTGCAGAAACACAAATTTATTCAGCTCAAGTCATCATGGAGCTATTTGAAGCAGCCGGATTGCCAGCAGGAGTTATCAATATGGTCACGGTAAGTGGTCAGACGGCTGGTGAAGTAATTTTTGCTCACAAGGATTTTGCTGGTTTACATTTTACTGGATCCACGGATGTCTTCCGTCAGCTTTGGAAAAATATTGCTCACAATATTGAGCATTTCCGTTCATATCCGCGTATCGTTGGAGAAACCGGAGGGAAAGACTTTGTAATGGTACACCAAAGTGCAAATGCAGCAGAGGTTGCTACTGCGTTGGCAAGAGGTGCATTTGAATTTCAAGGTCAAAAATGTTCTGCAGCTTCTCGGGCCTACATTCCTGAAAGCCTTTGGCCACAAGTCAAGGGGATATTGGTAGAACAGGTTCATTCTTTCAAGCAAGGTAGCCCCGAAGACACCTCTAATTTTGTAAATGCAGTTATCAGTGAGCGCGCATTTGATAAAATTGCTTCTTATATTGATTACGCTAAAGCCCAACCAGATGCTGAAATTATTACTGGTGGCGCCTATGACAAGTCCATTGGCTATTATATAGCACCAACCACAGTGGTCACTACGAATCCAAAATTCCGTACCATGGTTGAAGAAATTTTTGGTCCAGTGCTCACCATATATGTTTATCCTGACGCACACTATGAACAAACACTAGATTTAGTCGATCAGACCTCAGCATATGCCCTCACTGGATCCATCATTGCTACCGATCGATATGCGATTCAATTAGCCAATGAAAAACTCATGCATGCTGCGGGTAATTTCTACATTAATGATAAACCAACAGGAGCTGTAGTTGGTCAACAACCATTTGGTGGAGCACGCGGTTCCGGAACCAATGATAAAGCTGGTGCAGCCATGAACCTCATGCGCTGGACTTCAGCACGCACCATTAAAGAAACGTTTGTACCACCTGCAGATTACCGTTACCCATTTTTAGGCTAGGCCATGCGCAGCTTCTTATCGCTCAGTATTTTTATATCATTAACCTTTAGTACCAGCGCCCAATGGCGCTGGTATCTTCAGGCAGAAATTGGTGCCAGTAAGCAAGAAATTTTAGCTGCAAGTCAATTGGTTGCTCAACCATTTGATCCGGTGTCTTTTTGGCGAGGTACGGCGGGTGGAGAAGTACAATTTGGTTATACCGCACTCAAAGTACTCACTGCATACAGTGGTCTAGGTTACGCACATCAAAACCAAACTTATCAGAGTACTGAATGGGCTAGTGACCAAGCAGGCACACCATTTTTACTCCTCTGCAATAAAAATTTAACTGGCGAATTATTAACGCTTCCATTAGGCATAGATCTCAAGATCCTGAGTTTACATTTTGGTGGTGGTATGCAATATCGTTACCGGGTAAAAGGTCAAATGCAAAAAGAATTTTACTCCTTTTATCCCAATTCGGTAGGTGCCACGTTGCTTGCTACCGAAACAGGTGAAAACACTCAGGCTAAGCTGGATATGGGTTATTTTGCATATTTCCAATGGAATGCTACTAAAAGAATTGGAATCAGGGCTAGTGCTTATCGCGGTTTTCGCGACCTAAGTAATGGCTTAGAAGTTGGTGCCTACAACGAATGGCAGCAGTTGTTTAACACCTCATCTTTTAGTCTTAAAAACTTACAGTTCAACCTTGGGTTGAACATCCGACTTTCAGAATAAAGTACACAACATGCCCAAATTGCTATGGATTGTATTGGTTGGTTCGAGTCTTTTCCTGACTTCTTTTAAATCAAAGCCAACACCTCACGCGAAAAGTGCTACCTATGATTTACGCGTAGATGTAGCTGATATTGCCAATAATAAAGGGCTCATTGAATTTGCACTCTATAAGAATCCTGCGGTTTTCACTCAAGCGGGCAAGACACATCGTTTATTTCGCCTAGATGCTCAAAAGGGCATGGTCAGCTATACGTTTAAAGATTTGGAAGCGGGAAAATATGCTGTTGTTGTCTATCACGATGAAAATCACAACAAAATTTGCGACAAAAACTTTTTTGGCATCCCAACAGAAGCTTATGCTTTTTCTAACAATATGCGACCAAAACTGAGTGCGCCAAGTTTTGAAGAATGTGCAATTAAGCTTCAGCAAGACCGAAGTATACAAATTCGAATGGTCTATTAACGATTGTTATTGTTTGCTTTGCAGTTCATTAACCAACTTTTCGATTTGCACAAGCAGGGGTCGTCCATCATTATGGATGAGATAGGGTGTTAATTTCATTTTTTGCTCGTCAGACCATTGTTGAGCAATCCTGGCTTGAACTTGATCTTCGCTTAACGCATCCCTTTTAATGACGCGTTCGATGCGTAACTGCGCAGGTGCAACTACAAGTAAGTTGGCATCGAAATTTTGATAAGCTCCTGTTTCAAAAAGGATTGCAGCCTCATTGAATACGAGCGAAGCCTTTTGAAGTTTTACCCAAGTCACAAAAGCCTCTCTGACGATCGGATGTACAAGTGCTGCAACGTGGTCTTTGAGTTGTGTATTGGAAAAAAGTTTTTCAGCTAAATGCTTTGTATTTAATTGTCCATTCATATAAACCTCTTGGCCAATTATTTGAATGAGATTTTCTTTGAGCACTGGATCTTCATGGTATATTTTTTTAGCCTCCAAGTCAGCGTAAAATACGGGGTAGCCCATTTTTTCAAGCACCTTTGCTATGGTGCTTTTTCCTGAACCTATGCCGCCTGTTAGTCCAATCTGTAACATCTCCCGAAATTAGGAAAAGAAAGTTGTAAATTTGCAGCATGCCTCAAAAAGAATGGTTCGCCACTTGGTTCGATTCACCTTATTATCATTTGTTGTATCAGCATCGTGATGACAACGAAGCAAGGCTCTTTTTACAAGAATTAGTTCAAAAAATAAAGCTCCCAAAAGGTGCTAGTGTACTTGATCTAGCTTGTGGTAAAGGCAGACACGCTCTAACACTTGCCCAGATGGGTTACAAAGTTCTCGGTGTAGATTTAGCGCCTACTAGCATTGCTGCTGCAAAAGCACAAGCTGCCCAATTAGGAATTCAAGAGTTAGACTTTGCGGTCCACGACATGCGTTTGCGGATGGAAACGCCTCCGTTTGATGCCGTTTTCAATTTATTTACAAGTTTTGGTTATTTTGATACCCGAGCTGAAAACCAATCGGTATGTTCATCCATCTCACAAATGCTGCTCCCTGGTGGCCTATTGGTTATTGATTTTTTGAATGCTCACAAAGTTTGTGCGCAGTTAAAAGCAACAGAAACCCTTGAGCGGGAGGGTGTAATTTTTGACATCAAACGTTGGCATAATGACACCCATATTTACAAGCAAATTGAGGTAATATTGGGTCAAAATCACACACCAGTTGGTGTTTTCACAGAGCGGGTACAGGCCTTGTCTTTGACTGATTTTGAATCTTTACTTGCCGCTGATTTCGAAATCATAGAAACCTTTGGATCTTATCACTTAACGCCTTTTGAATTGAATTCAAGTGAGCGCTTGATCCTGATAGCAAAAAAGAAAGCATGAATTTTTATTTAGTTGAGTCCCTTCTGATTGGTTCGGTTGTGCTTGGTGGCGCTATCGTCAGCTATTTGAATGCGACAAACAAGAATCAATACATCAAATTAGCTTTGGCTTTTAGCGGTGGGTTTTTATTGGCCGTTATTTTCCAGCATTTACTCCCAGAATTATATGGTGCACATCATGGTCATGAACACCATTCGGACGAAGCCTTACCTGTTTTTCAGGTAGGCATTTTTATTTTGTTAGGTTTCTTAGTACAATTGGTTTTGGAGTACTTTTCTGGTGGAATAGAACATGGTCATGTACATGTACACAAAGGACAGGCAATGCCTTGGACCTTATTTATTTCTCTTTCAGTACATTCTGTTATTGAAGGAATTCCCTTGGGTAATATGCTTCAAATTGGAACTGATACTGCACAGCAGGCTGCTTTTAACGGAAGTTTTTTGTGGGGAATCATCCTTCATCAGGTTCCAGTGGCTATTGCGCTCATGACGCTGTTGTTGGCTACCAAATTAACGCGTGGTCAGTCTTGGATGATTTTGTTGGCGTTTGGTCTGATGACACCTATTGGTGTGTTGCTCGGACTGGGCATAACTACCCAACAATTAGGTCTCAATGTACAATTGATTTTGGCGGTTGTGGTTGGGATGTTCTTACACATCTCAACCACAATTATTTTTGAAACCACCGAAAATCACAAATTTAATTTACTCAAGCTACTGAGTATTTTATTGGGCAGCGGCTTGGCATTAGGCTTGTTCTAGGGTTTAAACCTAGTTTAGAACGGAAGATCGTCGTCGTCTTCTGAAGTATTGGTGCCCGTGCCTGGAAGTGGATCAGAACCCATATTCATGGCGGACGGCCCATTACTTGGAATACCCATAGGCTGGTTTTGTCCTTGTTTCTCGATGCGCCATGCTTCTATGGTGTTGAAGTATTTGACTTCACCTTGAGGGCTAGTCCATTCTCTACCACGTAAATTAAAAGAAACCTCTACGTTGTCATTGGCTTGAAACTGATCTAGCAGGCTGCATTTATCTTGTGTGGTTTGGAAGATAATGTCTTGCGGATACATGGAGGTGGTATCGGTTACGACAAACTCACGCTTTTGAAATTTTTCTGAAATGCGTTGAGTGTCTTGAATGACTTTAATGGTGCCGGTGAATTTAAACATGGACTTATGGTTAGTTATTAAAAGATAAAAGGGTTAGCCAAGCTTCTTCTAGAGAATTTTGAGCAAGTAGTTCATGGGCTCTTTGGTGCAAAGCAACCTCTAAGGCGCTTGGGTCATGCTCAAGTTCGAGAAAAAGGCTGGAGAGTTCTAGTAATTTGTATTCGTTGACATCAGTTTCGTTAGGTAATTCTTCAATACCTGCTAATTGGCCAAGATCATTAGCACTGAGTACTTGGCTGCTTTTGATGTCATGTGGTAGCGCATCGTAACCAATACCGCATGTAGTTATAGGCTTTTTGATTTCAAACATAGAGGAAGAATTGGCACGACAATACCAATCTCCACCCATCCGGGCAACCAAATCAATTTGATGTTGGTCAATAAGGCCTTTTTCATTGATCAGCTCTTCTTGAATGTGGAGTTGAACTACCTCGCAAATGATGAGGTTTCCCGCTCCGCCTTCTTGACCTAATTCTATGATCTGATTGACTTTGCATTCAAATTGAACAGGTGCTTCAGCAACACGGTAAGGAGCAACTTTTTGAGAGGCTAATGGGGTAAAACCCGCTTTCACAAATTCGTCTACATCTGGTGCATATGGAGAGCTTGCTAAACTCATCTGATGAACCATTTGGTAGTTGACGATGTTGATGACTACCTCTGGAATTGCTTGCGCGTTGTTGAAGGTGTCTTTGCTTTGCCCAGTTCTGCCAGAGCGAGCAGGTGAAAAAACCAAAATTGGCGGATTAGCACTAAACACATTAAAGAAACTGAATGGCGCCAAGTTAGCGTTGCCATTTTGATCAAGGGTAGAGGCAAATGCGATAGGGCGCGGGCCAACCGCACCTAGTAAAAGTTGGTGCAAACGCTGGACGGTGAGTTCTTTTGGATCGAGGCTAAGCATACAGGTTCAAAGTTAGCCAAAATTCGTAAATTGGCGTTGTGAAAATACGGACATCTATTTGTTGTTTTTTACTCATTTGTAATGTGGGTACTTGGGCGCAAAACAAACGCAATACCAACGGGGATCGACATGGTAAATGGGTGTTTACAGGGAAGGACTATCCACATAAAAACTTACCAAAAACTCAAAAGGTGGAAGAAGGATATTATGTCAACGGTCGCAAAGAAGGTACCTGGACTAAGTTTTTTCCAAATGGCCATATTCAACTCAAAGGAACTTATATAAATAATCGCCCACAAGGTGCTTATACACGTTACTATACCAATGGTCAAATTGCGGAACAAGGTAACTTTGAATCAAATGGTTACAAAGGACTATTATTGCGCTATCATCAAAATGGACAATTGGCATACAGGGCCAATTTCAATAACCAAGGTCAGGAGAGTGGCAAGGTGAGTTATTACCATCCAAATGGTAAAGTAGCCCTGACCTATACCGTAAAAAATGGACAAGTTCAGGGTCAGGTGCTGCGATACAATGCAAATGGACAGCTCCAATCTTCCTTTTTTGTAGGTTCCGGAGGTGAGGTTGGTGCACTTCAAAAAGTTAGTCCACAGCAAATATCACCAGCAGTAAAACCTAATCAGATCCAATCCAATGTTTACCCACCTCGTTTGTCAAATCCCAAAACAAAAGGGTTGCGTTTTGTGCCAAACGGCTACAATAAAGTCTACAATGACAACGACGAAATATGGATGGATGGTGAGTTTAAAAATGGTCAGCTTTACGATGGTAAGGTTTATGATTACGATCAAGACGGCATCCTTCAAAAGGTTCGGATCTATAAATTAGGAAAGTATCATTCCGATGGTCAGCTCTAATTTTGTGGTTTTGCTTAATTTTACCCCCAAATTATTCAAATGAAAGCATATGTTTTTCCGGGCCAAGGAGCCCAGTTCTCCGGTATGGGCAAGGACCTCTACGAACAATCTGAATTAGCTCGTTCACTTTTTGCCAAGGCCAATGATATTCTTGGTTTTGATATACAGCGTATCATGTTTGAAGGAACAGACGACGCCCTCAAACAAACAAATGTCACACAGCCCGCTATTTTTCTACACAGCACTATTTTGGCTGCTTGTCTCGGCGAACAATTTACACCAGACATGGTTTCAGGCCATTCCTTAGGAGAATTCTCTGCTTTGGTAGCGAACCAAACACTTACTTTCGAAGACGGATTGCGATTGGTGGCTAAGCGCGCTGATGCCATGCAAAAGGCATGCGAATTAGCACCCAGCACAATGGCTGCAATCCTCGGTCTCGAGGATGATGTAGTGGAACATATTTGTGCTCAAATCGATGGCGTAGTGGTGCCAGCCAATTATAATTGCCCAGGTCAGCTCGTTATTTCAGGTAGTTTAGAAGCCATTGATATGGCTTGTACAAAGCTTACTGAAGCAGGTGCAAAAAGGGCATTGGTACTCCAAGTTGGGGGTGCGTTTCACTCACCACTGATGGAGCCTGCACGCGAAGAACTTGCCGCTGCAATTGAGTCTACCCATTTTGCACAGCCTATTTGTCCTGTATATCAAAATGTGAATGCGCAAGCAGTGACAGATCCGGCTCAAATCAAAGCCAACTTAGTTACACAACTCACTGGAGCCGTGCGCTGGACTCAAATTATGCAAAACATGCTTTCCAATGGCTGCACAGAAGTCATTGAAGTTGGCCCGGGCAAAGTATTGCAAGGTTTGTTTAAGAAAGTTGATAGAGAAATCCCTACCTCGAGCGCAGTCTTGTAATTTTTTTATGGAA
>JAURNL010000099.1 GCA_030830205.1 Crocinitomicaceae bacterium
CTTGGATATCTTCTTTTGTTCCTTTACCATGAACAATTGTGGTGTTGTCTTTGTCAATTTCAATTTTTTGAGCAGAACCAAGCATGTCCATGGTCACATTTTCAAGGGTCATGCCACGATCTTCTGAAACTACAACACCTCCGGTAAGAATTGCAATATCCTCGAGCATTGCTTTACGACGATCTCCAAAACCAGGCGCTTTAACTGCAGCAACTTTCAAAGATCCACGCAAGCGATTAACCACCAAAGTACCAAGTGCTTCGCCATCAACATCTTCTGCAATAATGAGCAAAGATTTTCCTGCCTGAACTACTGGTTCTAAAATCGGTAGCAACTCTTTCATGCTAGAGATTTTCTTTTCAGAAATAAGAATCAACGGATTTTCCATCTCAGTGATCATTTTTTCTGCATTTGTGACGAAATAAGGAGAAAGATAGCCACGATCAAACTGCATTCCTTCTACAGTTTTTACTTCTGTTTCAGTACCTTTTGCCTCTTCAACGGTGATTACACCATCATTGCCAACCACTTTCATGGCTTGAGCGATTAATTTACCAATAGTTTCATCGTTATTCGCTGAAATAGTGGCAATTTGCTCAATTTTACTATTGTCATTTCCAACCTGTTTAGAGATCTTACGAAGGTTAGAAACCACCTCAGTAACTGCTTTGTCAATACCGCGTTTGAGGTCCATTGGGTTAGCACCTGCTGCCACATTTTTAAGACCTGCCGTAACGATTGCTTGAGCAAGTACAGTTGCAGTTGTAGTACCGTCACCGGCAATATCTGCAGTTTTGGATGCTACCTCTTTTACCATTTGTGCACCCATATTTTCAATGGGATCCTTGAGCTCAATTTCTTTAGCAACAGTGACACCATCTTTAGTGACATGTGGCGCACCAAATTTTTTACCAATTACCACATTACGACCTTTCGGCCCAAGTGTTACTTTCACTGCATTTGCTAATGCATCAACGCCTTTTTTAAGTTTTTCGCGTGCTTCTACATCAAAGAAGATTTCTTTTGCCATTGTTTTTCTAATTTAAGATTAAAAAATACCGTAAATGTCGGATTCTCGCATGATGAGGAAATTTTGCCCATCAATTTTGATTTCTGTACCAGCGTATTGGCCATATAGAATGGAATCACCCACTTTTACTGACATAGGCTCATCCTTCTTGCCTGACCCAGCCGCTATAACAGTACCTCGCAAGGGTTTTTCTTTTGCTGTGTCGGGAATGATAATGCCACTAGCTGTTTTTTGCTCTGCTGGCGCAGGTTCTACCAGAACTCTGTCTGCCAAAGGTTTGAATTTTACTGACATAAAAAATATTTTTTTGTTGTTTACTCACCTTCGAAAAACATGCCAAGTACTATTTTGCGTCAAAATTGCATAAAGGGCAAAAAAAAATGTCAGCATGCGTGACATACTGACATTTTTATAAATGCTAATGGACTAAAGCTATTGACCTTGACCTTGGCTTTGATTTTGGTTTTGGTTAGGAGCTTGCTGTTGAGTTTGGGGCACAACTTGCTTAGGTGGCTTAGGCTGGCTAAGAGAAATACCTAGGCTGAAAACAACAATAGCCGCTGCCAACCCCCAAGTGAGCTTATCGATTAATTCGTTTGTACGCTGTACACCTCCTAGTTGAGATGCACCGCCAAAATCAGCGCTCAGACCCCCTCCTTTTGGGTTCTGAACATAAACAACGAGTATTAGTAAAATACTGGCGATAATGATGAGAAAAGAAAGTATTCCTGACATGATTATGAATTGAGGTTTTTCTTAAGTACTTTGATTTGGTTTGCAAAGAAACTCTTTTTTTCCGGATTAAGCAAAATTAATTGTTCATAAACCCCAATTGCTTTGGTTACTGCGCCTTGCATGGCATAAATTTTTGCCAAGGTTTCAGACACAGGTATTTGATTGGCACTTAAGCTTTCTTTAGCTTTTTTTGATGGGGAGTAAAAATCTTGTTTCGGCTTTTCAAAACTAAGGTATTCTTTTTGTCTTTCGTCGATCGGATCAACAGAACGTTGAAGCCATTCTGTAAAGGTAAGGCGATCTTGTGTTCGTATATCAGGTGCAACTTCTTCTAATGGACCCGAAGGCGTCTCTGTTTCACCTACTGATTTTGGTTCTTCTACTTGTTCAGATAGTGTTTTCAGCTCTTCTGTATATGTCAGGTCAACATATGCTGAACTTATCAAATTCGCTCTTAATAATTGATCGAGTTGGTCTTGGCCGGGCTGTCCCTCTGAAATTGCCTCCTCAACTTCATGTTCCTCAAGTGAAAGCTGAACCACAGGTTCGTTGGCTTTGGTTTGTATCGGCTCGTGAAGCAAATCATAAAGTACTGCCCTGTTTTGTATAGCAAAAGCTTTTTGCTCGAGCACCTGAGAAAGACGAACATCTTGTTGATTTGCCAACGTCTTCAGATAAAGAATTGAAAAACTGGTGGCATAAGGATAAGCTACTTGTAAATCTTCCAAATCAGATAAGTATACCGAAGTACACTTACTTGGATCTGCAATTTGAAAATGAAGTTGTTCTTGACTTAGCACGCTACTAATTTACCAATTACTGTATAACTTATTGATGAGATCCTGAACCATTTGAGCAGCTATTTCATTGAAAAGTTTTTGCTCAACATCTGCCAAATTACTATTTGCTGAAAAATCGGCAAACCGGGTACTGACTAATTGCCATTCCTCCACTTTTGGGGCATTAATTTTAATTTTTAGCGATAGCGTCATGGTCAACCTGTTGCTACTGGCATTATCTGAACCTTGTATGGCCACAGGTTGCACTTGATAGGAAGTAATTGCACCTTCAATATTCACCTCACCCTCTCCTTGTTTGGTATTAAGAATTAATCGGGTATTGTTTTGCACACCATCTTTAAGCTGTTCGGTTAAAAGTGGGGCAAAAGAAAGCGGACAATTAGGCGCTGAATTCTCTAAGTTTTGAATTGTAAAACTGACCCATTCAGGAGCCATTCCACCACTATCGCGAAAGGAAAAGCTCTCTGGCCAACATGCACTCAAGGTAGAGGCTAATAGCATTAGGCATATCCAGCGCATCATTCTCCTAACTGAAATTCTTTGATTTTTCGGTAAAGCGTTCGCTCAGAAATACCGAGTTCAAGTGCCGCATATTTGCGTTTACCACGGTGCTTTTCAAGTGCTTTTTGAATCAGTTCGCGTTCACGATCTTCAAGACTCAAAGACTCTTCGAGTTCTTCGTGTTCTTCATAACTATCGAGTTCTGGCATCCGTTGAATGGCGGGCAATTCAACATGAACACTCGGAGCTGGTAGGATACGTGAAGGCGCTGTTGGTTCCTCATAAACTTCTTGATACATCCGTGAAACCATCGCAGATTGATCGGCACTTAGGTTGATATTTTGTGCTCCACTAGCAAGGTCTATGACCAATTTTTTGAGTTCCGTCAGGTCTTTTTTCATGTCAAATAAAAATTTGTACATAAGTTCTCTTTCGGAAATAGATTCTTGACTTTGGTCATTAACCTGAAGACCGCTGCCCTTTTCGGGAATTGGAGTCAAATAGGAATTGAGTGTCATTGAATCTATTTGGCGCGCCGTTTCAATTACAGAAAGTTGCTCTACCAGATTTTTAAGCTGACGAATATTTCCAGGCCAAGGATAACTAAGCAGCAATTCTACTGCGTCTTCGGTGAGTTTAATGGCAGGCATTCTGTACTTATCTGCAAAATCATTGGCAAATTTTCTAAAAAGCAAATGAATGTCCTCTGCACGCTGCCTCAAAGCAGGAAGTGGAATTGGAACAGTGCTCAGACGATAGTACAAATCTTCACGAAATTTACCTGTAGCGATTGCCTTTTGCATGTTTTCATTTGTTGCCGCTACAACCCTCACATTCGTTTTAAGTGGTTTGGAAGAACCCACACGAATATATTCACCCGTTTCTAGCACACGTAATAAGCGCACTTGCGTTTGCATTGGTAATTCAGCAACCTCATCTAAAAAAATAGTGCCGCCATTGGCAACTTCAAAATAGCCCTGACGACTTCCTTGCGCACCTGTAAATGAACCTTTTTCGTGACCAAATAATTCGGAGTCTATGGTTCCTTCTGGAATCGCACCACAATTCACCGCAATGTATTCTCCATGCTTGCGAGCACTCAATTGATGTATGACTTGTGGAATAATTTCTTTACCAGTACCACTTTCGCCTGTGACTAAAACTGAGATATCTGTTGGAGCTACTTGCATAGCAATTTCCAACGCGCGATTGAGCAACGGCGCTGCGCCTATAATGCCAAACCTTTGTTTTATCTGCTGTACGTCCATGCTATCTAGGTCAAAAATTACATTTCTATATTTCCAATGAGTGTCGCTGAGGTGCAATCTGTGATTCGAACATTTACATAGGCACCTTTCTCAAAATTTAATTTAGGGAAGACTACCATAACATTACTGCCTGTTCGACCGCAAAGATGTTCTTCTGATCTTTTAGATTTTCCTTCGATCAACACTTTTTGAAGAGTCCCAAGCATTCGTTGATTTGACGCCAACGAGTGAGCTAATTGTTTGTCGATGATTTCATTGAGGCGTCGACCTTTTGTTTCTTCTGGTACATCATCCGCAAATCGTCTTTC
>JAURNL010000100.1 GCA_030830205.1 Crocinitomicaceae bacterium
TGTTTAGGAAAAGTAATACCATATATACGCGTGAGCTGTTTGTTTTTTTCATCGCCACGCCAGTAAGCTCCGGCAATAGCTGTAAGTTTTACTGCCTTGATAAATCCAGTATCGGGAATATGTGGTCCTCTACAGAGATCAGTAAAATTACCTTGCGTGTAAAAAGTAATACTGCCATCAGGGAGATCTGTAAGCAACTCTAATTTATAGGGATCTTGCTTTTGCTCAAAATAGGCAATTGCATCAGATTTGGAAATTTCTTGACGAATAAATGGATTCTTAAGCTTGGCCAACTCCTTCATTTTTTGCTCGATTTTTTCGAGGTCTTTTTCAGAAATGGTGTAGTCCATTAAATCTATATCGTAATAGAAACCGTTTGCGACAGGCGGACCAATGGCAAGTTTTATGCCTGGATAGAAAAATTCGAGGGCCTCAGCCATGAGGTGAGCTGAGGAGTGCCACATTGTAGATTTCCCATCGGCATCAGACCAAGTAAGCAATTGGAGTTTGCAATCTTGATCTAGAGGCGTATTAGCATCCTTTATTTGATCATCGATACGAGCTGCTAAAACGTTTCTTGCAAGCCCTTCTGAAATGGATTGTGCCACTTGCATGGCGGTGGTTCCAGCGTCAAACGTACGAATGTTGCCGTCTGGAAAAGTAACTTGAATGGTCATATTAGTTTGAATGAAGCGCAAAAATACAAAAAATGCGCAGATATAGCTACTTCAATTGGTTGCGCAGTGCGCTTTGGAGATCAGCTTGAATGGCGCGTATTTGACTACCTAAGGCCGCATGATCGAGTTGTATGTCGGGCAATTCGCGGGATATATAAGAAACAAATCGCCATATTTCTAGGACTTCTGCCACATGAACATCAAATGGCGCATATATTGGATTGGTGGAACTTAGGCGTAAAATTTGCTGATCTTGAAGTAGATTTTGAACATATTTGAATACAATCCCGTCTTCTTTTGTAACAACTACACAAGGGGTATTGGTTGGCAAACGCAACCAATCTTGAACAAACTCACCAACCACATAGGAACCATGAACAACTGGAGGCATGGAGTCCCCGACAATTGGAAATGCGCGGTATTTGCGATCCTTGGATAAAAATGGAAGACGCAATGTAGGGAGTTCTTGCAAATAACTAGGGTCCGCATATCCACTCGTGTAGCCAGCACTGACTTTTTCTGAAATAAGTTCTATTTCCTCCTCATTTTGAGCATTGACAAGCGTGGTAAGCACCCTTAAATTCTGACCACGGGCTTCTCCTCTCCAAGCACTCTGAAAAGCTTCTAGCTCTGAGATAGAAAGTTGAGCTAAATTTTGCGAGAGCAGCACTTCTAAAGGTATTTTTTCAGCTTGTGCAAGTTGCAAAAGCATTTCTAAACTAGGTTGTGCAACTTCATTCTCATAACCACTGTAAGTAGACCTATTGAGACCTAGTGACTGAGCCATTTCTTCTTGAGAAAAACCCTTTCTCTTGCGTAAAAACTTTAGGTTTGGAGCGATATACATCATTTGCGTACTTTGCTCAAAAGTAATTAAAATATCAATTACTCGTCAAAAAAATGATTATTTTTTAATCAATTATGTATCAAGGACTACTGTGCTTCAAATTGGTAGGTAATCCAGCCACTTGCGTTTGCTGCCCCTGAACTGAAACGAGATAATTTGGCATATTTGAGTGCTTGTTCTATCATACAAGCGCTTGCGTTTTTACTCTTACTCGGAACAAAAGTAGCAGCAAGTACTTTTCCCGCGGCATTGACTTCAATTTGTAAATAAACCAAACCGGCTGCATTGAATCCACAGGTATATCCTGGGTTGCGCACATACCAAGTATTTCCCTCAAATGCCGTGCGATTCTGCACACTAAACCCAACCATTACAGCCCCTTCATAGGAAGAATTACCAGGAGTTTGTGAGTTGTTAGCTTGCGTGACTTTACCTTGCTGATTGAGCTGCTCAATGCGTTTGTTACTTTCTTGTAAAATTCGCTCACGAGTTGCAGCACCACCCGTTTGCGCAAAGACTTCTGCCTCAAAATCGCGTGCGGCCTGCTCCGGATCAGCTTGACCTAAAGAGCCGGATTGAGTAGACCAATTATCCCTAGACGATGGGCGTGAATCGTTCGCATCTCGAGCTATGCTTCGCAAATCTGTTGCTTGATCGGCCTGTAGTTCTTGACGTAATTGTTCTTTTTCCTCCTCACTTATCTTTTCAAGAGCAACTTCATACAATCCCTCTTCTGAAAGCAAAGCTTCCTTTTTAACAGTTGTAAGCTCGAGGTACACAAAAGATCCAACATAGACGCTAAAGACGACGATGAGCGCTTTGAGATAATGATCAGATTGAATTGGCGTACGATTCATGGCTTTTTAGTCAAAAACTGTTGGTCATCTATCAAAAAATACACCAAACCTTCAGAAGTTGTGAGCTGAAATGAATTTTCATCGAAGCGAACAATACGCTGATACTGACAAGGTACAAGAACCAAACCGTTGCTACTACACAAGCCTAATCCACCAGCATCTTCTATCAAAAAGTAAGTATCATCTATTAATTTAATAGTCTTATATTCAGTTTTTAAGATCCATTTACCTGAAGTACTAATTAAGCCTAATCCACTAGCATCATCAACAAGATATCCAAATGGAGGGAATGGTATAATTTTTTGATTTTTAAAAGGTAGTATGACTTTTGAATCTAATCCAATTAGCCCCCACTTTCCATTTTGTTGCACAGCCCACGCTCCACCCCAAAACGGCTGAGCAGACTCAAAAGCATGCTTAATGAGTATACGGCCTTTCTGATCCATTAAGCCCAGCTTTCCAGCTTTTGAACAAACTGCATAACCATCCTTGGTAAAAGTCGCCAGCTCATTTGCATTCAAGAACCAGTCAAGTCCGGTAAAATCTATTCGCTTACCAGTGGTATCAAAATAAAGAAGGCTTCTACCTTGTTTGGCTATGAACATCGGATTTTCTTCGGTGTAAGCAACTTCATCGTATTTAAAAGACAGTATGGTTTTACTCTTTCTTGTCACACCCATTTTTCCATTCCGCTCCTCAATTTCAAAACGATTTTGTTGAGAGTCAGTGACCTCTACCACTTGCCAATTATAAGCGGTTAAGACTTGTTGTAACTCTTCCCATTCTATTGGATCCTTTTGAATGAATTGACCTTGTGAATCGAGCAACATATAGCCAAGGCTATCTTCCACAATAAAACCTCCTTTACCAATTGAAACATCCAAGTATTTAAATGGCAAAATAGCTTCATTTCTTTTATTGATGAGACCGTATTTAGTTTCTTTTGAAACAATAGCTAATCCTTCAACGAAAGCACTGACATCATCATATTGAGCTGGTATAATCTCCTTTCCAGCGGCATCCATATAGCCATACTTCTGACCCTCTATAAAAGGGTATAATTGTTTCAACAAGAGTTCGCTGTCTTTTTCTAAGTCTTCAATAAAGGGATAGTTTGGATAGTCAGCCTCAAAGGACTTGAGTTTCTCAACACTGTAAGTCCGCATGTAAAGGCGATAAATTTGTCTCCATGCCATTCCAACCTGAGGAGCTTTTGGATAGTTTTCAATAAAACTAGAAAAAGACTCAATTGTGCCCGTTTGGATATATTTATCATAAAGGCGCTTCCAGGCTTCTTCTACATACGGACCATCTGGATTTTCGGTTATGTAGGCAAAATAATCAGATTCTCGATTTTGCTGTGTTTGCTCTTTATACAAAAGTAAATCAAAGCGTCTTTTTGCCTCTTCATATTGTTTTGCAAACGGATAGCGCACTATAAATTCCTGATAAGCAGCAGCACTATGAGCTGTAAGTGCTAAATCAAAGGCCAAAGAATCGCGCAAACTAGTGGCTGTCTGAAGATAATCTGGATATTTTTGGCCATAGCGCTGCATAAATACTTCAAGCCGTGAAATTTGTGGATCGACTTTCATTACTTGTAATTCTTGAGTCGCCAAATATCTAAAAAGTAAGTCTGTAACAGAGTCTTGCAAGGATAACTTAGTCTGCAATTTTGCTTTCGTATTTGTATCTAATGAAGCGTAAGCTTGTTCAAATAGAGTAAGGTACAAATAAGCAGAATCTGCGTCAAAACCATAGCTACTCATGTAATATTGAGACCAACCATAGCGCGCAGCAATTGGTGATTTGGAATTCTCTTTTTGAAAATAACTACGCGCAAGTCCGTAGTTGGCATCTTGCAATGCAGTCAGACCTTTGAGGGTATTTTTTTGAGCAATTACCAGCGTCGATAAAAAACAGAAGAAAAGAAAAATAGCTTTTCTCATTGATTCAAATATACTTTGAGTTCATTTGGTATTGTACAAACAGGTATTGGTAGCATTTTGTGCAAGTTAGCACGATGGTAACTTCTGTAAATAGAAAGCACTTGCTGCTGACGAGGGCTTAATGCTTGTGGGTCTCCATCAAAGGACATGGCCCATTCCAGCTCTGGATAGGTGGCGCCAATTTGATCTTCGTCTGATCTCCCATCTTCCCAAAGTCCATCTGTTGGTGCTGCCAGTTGAATAGAGCTCACTACATTGAGCGCACGTGCCAGCGCAAAAACTTCTGTTTTAAGAAGGTCTGCAATTGGGCTGATATCCACCCCTCCGTCGCCATATTTAGTGTAAAAACCAACACCAAAATCCTCCACTTTATTCCCCGTTCCGGCAACCAAACATCCATTTGCCTGAGCAATAGCATATAAGGTAGTCATCCGCAATCGAGCCCGCGTATTGGCCATTGTCAGTTGATGATCAGTAGCATTTGATGGCAAAACAGACCCTATTGCATCGAATGTCGATCCTAACTCAACGGTAAGTAATTCTACGTTTGAAAAACGTTTTTGAAGGTCCTGCATGTGTTCAGTAGCTCGATTAAATTCTGCTGACGTCTGACGAATAGGCATCGTGACACAAATTGTTGGCGCACCTGTTAGCGCACAAAGCGTAGAGGTAACAGCAGAATCAACTCCACCCGATATTCCGACAACAAAGCCTTTAGCTTGCGCTGTTTTCAAATAGGATACTAACCATTGGGAAATGAATTGAGCTGTTGGATGCATGTTAAAATAAGATTGTTATTTTGAGCTGAGCCTGATTGAGGGTAGATTGATTTCTAAAATAACTTTCATTGAAGGTTGATTCATCTATCGTAAACAAAGTATAATTTTGTTCTTTCCCCGTGAGGTGCAAAGGCATAAAACCGTAGCTATAACCTAGTTCAACTAATAAGCAAGTTGAACCGGAGAAGTTCCATTCAACGCCTGCACTTATACCTAGGTTTGCATTATAAAAAAAGAGGTCTTTATTGACTTTCATACCTAGATTTTCTTCAGCGGACCCACTAACACTCCCTGCAAAAGGAACGACGTAACCTTTGTCGTCAACGGTGTTGGTTAATAAAAATCGATTACGCAAACCAAAGCGCAAGAGACCACGGTAATCTCCAATGAAATCTGTTCTAAATGTGAGCCCAATAGGAAGAGCCAAATAAAGTGGTTCGTAGGTACGCTCTGTAAGATTGAAAAACGCATCTGTGAGAACAGTTTGGTCTTTGGCTTTAATTTGCTTGTCGGTGAAGCGATAAAAAACATCTTCACCAGTGACATTATAATTAATGCGGTCTATATCAAACTCTATACCACCTGTAAGGGCTATGTTTTGAGATTCTTTGGAGGCTTTTGTGAAGCTCACGCCAAATGACGAAGAAAAACCAGGTGTGCTCCCAAGTAGATTTGTACCCATCTGTGGAAAATTAAGCCCTACAGAGCCAATTACACCTCCCTGAAGTTTTTTCTCTGAGACTACTTGAGCCCATGTGGAGGCAGCTTGACCAAAAAATAAGCAGCTAATTAAGATGAGTTGAAAACGGAGTGATTTCATGTTGTCTGATTAATGTTAATTTTGAACAAAAATAACAATATTCATGATACAGAAGCTCAGTACTCTACTCCTGCTCATTGGTCTTTTCTCTTGCAAGTCCAAGCCTTATGAGGTAGATTTAGCCAGCGCAAAGCACCGTGTCAATTATCATAACCTCGACTCTTCCTTTCGATACGCAAATAGCAATGAACAGCGACGCCTCATCAAATCTTTGATGAACACAGATTTTGATCTTTCTCAATTTTGCTTTCCATATGCATTACAGGTATCCACACAATCTGATAGCGCATTCATGAGCGGCTTAAATCGCACTTTTGAACATCCATTTAACAAAAAGGTATTTAGCGCATTAGACGGTCGGCTCAAATGGCGCTTGCGCACTTTTCAAGAAATTGAAGCCGCCTTTAAAAGACTCTCCATCCTCGCACCAAAAGCACCTTTAGCAAAAGATATTTTCTTTACATACACACAATTTGCTGCAAGCGCTTACGCGTCACCAAAAGCAATAGTTTTAGGTCAGGAGCGCTACCTGGGTCAAGACAACGCACTTATTGCAACATTGCCCCCACAGCAATTTTATGACTGGATCAAAGTTGGTATGAGTCCAGCATATGCAACCTCTGATGCATTGCTCATTTGGTTAAGCACGAATGTCCTTAAATCGACAGATGAGAATTTCGCAAGTGAGATGATCCGTTGGGGAAAGCTTTTGGCAATTATGGAAATCATTTGTCCGGAAGTCCCTATTCACCGATTATTGCGTTACGACAATGCAGACTATCAATGGGCTCTTCAAGCTGAAAGAGGCGTTTGGGAGTACCTCGTAGACCAACAATTGCTATTCAAAACTGATCAGGAACTAAACATGAATTTTTTAAATGAGGGTCCATACACAATTGGTTTGCCTCAAGAAAGCCCTGATCGGATGGGTAGATTCTTAGGTTATCGAATAGTCAAACAATTTATAGAAGCCAATGAACCGGCCATTCCAGAATTACTCAACTTACCTTATCATCAAATCCTAAAAAAATACGAAGTTCCCAAATGAGCGAAATTATCAAAACCTCTGAAATCAATATCCAGGTTGGTTTAAATGAAAACCAACTTCCACTGCGCATGCTATGGTCGGCGAGTGATGGCCAGATTGACAACGCAGAAGCTGCTGCTTTTCTGCTTTCTATCTGGGATCCCAAGTCCAAAAACACCATGAAAATTGACCTTTGGACCAAAGACATGACGATCGAAGAAATGAAACAATTCTTTCATCAAACTTTACTTACCATGGCAGACACCTTTGAAAAGGCTACTGGTGAACACCTCATTTGTGAAGATCTAAGGGATTATTGCTATCATTTTGCGGACAAGATGAATATATTGCCCGAGTAATGGAACTCATCCTCCAAAAAATGAAATCGGCTCATGCCGAAACAGTACAATATTGGATTACCCATGAAGGTGAGGAAATCCATCTAAACAAGCTCATCGGACAAGAAATTTCTTTTCACTTCAGTGGCGTAATTTTTTGTCAAGAATGTCAAAAAAAAATAAACAAAACATTTGGCGAGGGCTTTTGTTTTTCATGCTTTTCCACTGCAGCAGCGGCAAGTCCTTGCATATTACGCCCCGAACTTTGCCAAGCCCATTTGGGACTGGGTCGTGATATTGACTTTGAACAAAGAAATCACAATCAGCCGCATTACGTCTACCTGGCACAAACCGACCAATTAAAGGTAGGTATTACTCGAACCACACAAATGCCTACTCGCTGGATAGACCAGGGAGCTGCAGCTGCTATAGTTTTAGCAGAAGTACCAAACAGATATATTTCGGGCGTGCTCGAGGTGGCGCTGAAAACACAATTTACCGACAAGACCAATTGGCAGCGTATGCTCAAGAATGAATCCTATGAAGGTGCTACCTTGGACGATCAAAAATGGCAATTGGAGGAGGAGCTTCCTACAGACCTATCTCAATATTGGACCGACGACGATGCTATCTGGGAATTCAACTATCCAGTTTTACAATATCCAGACAAAGTAAAATCTTTATCTTTGGATCAGCAGCGGCATGTCCAAGGAAAGCTTACAGGAATTAGGGGTCAGTACCTTTACCTAGACCAACATACCGTTATCAACATTAGAAAACACACAGGATACCAAATCAAATGGGAAAATTAATACGAAATTTCCTTGACATCTTTTACCCATTGTTTGCCCGACTTCTTGACAGACAAACTTACTATTATGCTGCATGTGGAGGTAGCAACTTAGTTTCTAGTTGGTTTTTGTTCTATCTATTCTTTCAATTTCTTTTTGAAAAAAGAATTTTCAACATTTCGCTTGCAGCAAACACGTACGTAGTATCCGCATACACCTTAAGCTCCATCCTATGCTTTTTGATTGCTTTCACACTTGGTTTTTTACTCAATAAATATGTGGTTTTTACTGACAGTAAGCTGATGGGACGCGTTCAGCTATTCCGATACGGAGTAAGCGCGTTATTTTCTTGGCTTGGCAATTACCTCCTACTAAAAATTTGCATAGAGGGTTTATCGTTTTATCCTTCAATTGCAAATGTCATCTCAAGTGCAGCAATGGTGGTAGTTGCTTATTTTCTTCAGAGAAAATATAGTTTTCGAAAAGAGCTTAACGAGTAAAGCCCCTTTTTTTACTGACAAACTAGTGTGTCAAACCACGGAGCATACGCAACCCAAATACCCAAAGCGCCTCCTTCAATATTGGTTGGGATATTTGTTGGGACTGCAAAAGGACTACCGCCTGAATAAATTTGATTGTATTTCTTTTCAAAATAATTATACTCCTTGAGTCCAATTTTGGAGAGTTTGATCACAACCGTGTCTCCTAGCTTGTAGAAACCACGATATGGATTATTGGATGTAGTATCTTCAAAACTCATGGGATTTTCATAGGCAAAATCAAAGGTCAGACCATTGAAAAACTTATCATTGAAATAAGGATTAAATGTTTTGGAAAATTGCCCATCTTGCAGATATTTAACCTCCCACAAATAAGCATCTGATGAATTTGCAGGGTCTGACAATTTGGCCCAAGAAAATCCTCGGTCATTAAAATTTCCTTCAGGTTTCCAATATACAGAATCGAGTGCAATCGGCGCTTGAA
>JAURNL010000101.1 GCA_030830205.1 Crocinitomicaceae bacterium
AGTCACCGACGCATTTGGCAAATTAGTTTACCAATTTAAAGATGTTTCACTGTTCAATGGTTTTGATGTAGACCTAACTATGCAGCCTGTTGGGCAATACCATATCAGAATTACTGGCAAGGCGAGAAGTTGGGTTGGGAAAGTGGTGAAGATTTAGAGAGCCAACTACCCCTTTCGGATATAATTACGTTAAACACTTCAACACTCCTTATGAAACTACCTTTACTCACCATGCTGTTGTTATGCCACGCCGCTTTTGCTCAATGGAGCCCAGTGAAAACATTTGACGCAACATCGCCTATTCAATCTATTACGGATTTCGATTTTTTAAATGAGCTGATTCTGATGAAAAAGGTTGTGAAAAATTAGCTGTTGAATGTGCAACTGAGTTGATACAATAAGCTTACTTTCCGATACAAAACTTACTAAAAATAGTACCCAAAATATCTGTATCCACATCAATCTGGCCAGTAATTTGGCCGAGTTGGCGCATGGCTTCGCGGATGTCCATGGCGATGAAGTCGGCAGTGGTTTGGCCATCGAGGCCTGCTTGGGCACGGTCTAGGGCGGCGGCAGTTTGTTGGAGGGCGGCATGGTGGCGCGCATTGGAGACGATGGTTTCATCTTGGATGCTGAAGTCGCCGAGCACGAGTTTGACTAATTTTTCTTTGAGTTCAGAAATGCCTGTGCCGGTGAGGGCGCTGATTTGGAGTACTTCTTGCTGATTTAGATTGGTAGAATTCGCTAGGTCGGCTTTGTTTTGAATGAGCAATATGTGTTTATCCGGGTGAAGGGTGAACAAAGATTGCACCCATTCTTGGGTTTCTTGGAGGTTGGTGAGGTCGCCGGAGTCGGCCAAGCAAAGAACAATTTTGGCTTGTTCTATTTTTTGCTGCGAACGCTCAATACCCAGGGCTTCGATAGTTTCAGTGGTTTGTCGGATACCGGCTGTGTCGATGAGTCGAAACTGAATGCCTTCTATATTGAGTACTTCTTCAATAACGTCGCGGGTAGTGCCAGCTATATCCGAAACGATAGCGCGTTCTTCGCCGAGTAGTTGGTTGAGTAGGGTGCTTTTGCCGGTATTGGGGGCACCAACAATTGCTACTGGAACGCCTTGTTTGATGGCATTGCCAAGTTCAAATGAAGCAGCCAAACGGCGCACCATTTGCAAAACGGAGGCTACTAATTGTTTGAGGGAGCTGCGGTCTGCAAACTCAACATCTTCTTCGGCAAAATCGAGCTCGAGCTCGATGAGGGCGGCAAAGTTGATGAGTTGTTCGCGGAGCTGTTGGAGTTCTGAAGAAAAACGGCCGCGCAATTGTTGCAGGGCCACTTGGTGGGCTTGCTTGGACTGCGCGGCAATGAGGTCTGCCACGGCTTCGGCCTGCGAAAGGTCTAGGCGGCCATTTAAAAATGCCCGCTTCGTAAATTCGCCAGGCTCGGCAAAGCGGCAACCGAGCTCGACCAAACGCTGCAATAATAATTGCTGGATATAAGGAGAGCCATGGCAGGCCAACTCAACACTTTCTTCGCCAGTGAAACTCTTGCCATGATCGAATAGCGTTACAAGTACTTCATCTAGACGCTCGCCGCTGGCGCTGAGCATCCAGCCTAAATGCACGCTGTGGCTAGCTAATGCAGACAAATCTTTTGAAAATCCTTTCGAAACCAAGGCTTTTACGCCTGCGCCACTGACGCGAATAACGGCGATGGCTCCCATGCCATTGGCTGTCGCTAGAGCGCAAATAGGGTCCTGGTGAGTGTCTTGCATGTGACAAAGTTACGAATAAAAAATCCCTACCTTTGCCTTCAAAATCAACACTTATGTCACTTCAAGCAGAAATCAAAGATATCTTGGGTCAATTTGGCATCCAAGAAAACAATAGCGGTGCTTCTACGGGTACCGAATGGATCAAAACTACAGGGGCAAGCATCGCCTCTGTATCTCCAGTAGACGCGCAAGTGATTGCGAACGTTACGATGGCTACCGAGGCTGAGTACCATCTGGTTATTGACAAAGCACAAACAGCTTTTGTAGAATGGCGCAAAATACCTGCTCCAAAACGCGGCGAAATCGTGCGTCAGTTGGCTGAGCGCATACGCTTTTACAAAGAACCACTAGGCAAACTCGTTTCCTACGAAATGGGCAAGTCTTTACAAGAAGGCCTCGGAGAGGTACAAGAAATGATAGACATCTGCGATTTCGCAGTTGGTTTGTCTAGACAACTTTATGGCCTCACCATGCACTCCGAGCGTCCTGGTCACCGCATGTACGAGCAGTATCATCCGCTCGGAATTGTCGGCATCATCTCTGCGTTCAACTTCCCGGTAGCCGTTTGGAATTGGAACACCGCCCTTGCTTGGGTTTGTGGAGACGTTTGCGTTTGGAAACCGTCCGAAAAAACACCTCTGACTGCGATCGCATGTCAACGCATCACAGAAGAAGTATTTGCGGCCAATGGCGTACCTGAAGGCGTTTCTGGCCTTGTAATCGGCGATGGAGAAATTGGTAAAATCATGGCAAAAGACACCCGCGTTCCTCTTATTTCTGCGACAGGATCTACGCGTATGGGCAAGTCAGTAGGTGAATCAGTTGGGCAACGATTGGGTCGTTCCCTTTTAGAATTAGGTGGCAACAACGCTATCATCATTACCCCTACCGCTGATCTTAAAATGGTTGTGCCAGGAGCGGTATTTGGTGCAGTTGGTACCGCAGGGCAGCGTTGTACTTCTACGCGCCGCCTCATCATCCACGCTTCTATCTATGACAAAGTGACCGAAGCGCTTTCTTCTGCCTACAAGCAATTGAGTATTGGTAACCCACTAGACCAAAATAACCACGTGGGTCCACTGATCGATCAAGATGCCGTCAATAATTACCTCAGCGCTATTGAAGCAGCCAAAAAAGAAGGCGGTAAAGTTTTGGTAGAAGGAGGGGTATTGAGTGGCCCAGGCTATGAGTCGGGTTGTTATGTAAAGCCTTGCATCATTGAAGCTGAAAATCATTTTGCGATTGTTCAGCATGAAACTTTTGCTCCAATTTTGTACGTTATGAAATATACAGGAGATATCCACGAAGCCATTGCTATTCAGAACGGCGTACCACAAGGGCTTTCTTCTGCAATCATGACAAACGACCTGAAAGAATCAGAAGCGTTCCTTAGTGCAGCAGGTTCAGATTGTGGCATTGCCAATGTAAACATCGGAACTTCTGGTGCAGAAATTGGCGGTGCTTTTGGTGGTGAAAAAGAAACGGGCGGCGGCCGAGAGTCGGGTTCTGATGCCTGGAAAGTTTACATGCGTCGCCAGACTAATACAATCAACTATTCTGATTCCTTGCCACTTGCTCAAGGCATCAAGTTCGATTTATAAATTATGCTTATTGCAATCTAAAGGGGGCTAGTTGTCTCCTTTTTTTGTTTTGTGCTTGACCAACAGAAAACGGGCTGAGATAAAGAAGCTATTGCTATTGAATGTAGAATTATCCAAGGCATAAAATGGCGCTAGTATATACAATCCGGTTTGTACGTGCAGCTGCCAAACTTTGATGCCCACACTTGGGCAAACGCCAAAACGCAACTGCTTGAGATCAGTGCGCACGGCTGCACCTAAACCATAGGTGAGATCAAAATTACCTGTTCTTCGCCAAATTCCTAAATCGTAACCCAACACCGGGTTCAGACGGGAAAAGTCATATGTAGCATTGAAGCCATGATGTATGGCTGTAGTATTTGACTGTAAAAACCCTTTTTTATTTTTACTTTGAAGTTCCCAACCATACTCGAAGGTATAAAACCTTCCGCTTTGTAAGCCAAAGTAGGTGCCGCTTTTAAAAGTTTTACTTTGTATTGGCAATTCCATTGCTGTACTCGAAAAGGCAATTGTCAGCAGCAGAGTGAGCACGTAATTCTTTTTCAAACTCATTGCTTTTGATCTTGTCTGGACTCCTCTTTAAAATTCAATTTATCTTTGGCTTGTTGCAAATAAGCATCAAAGACCACTCCTTCACTTATTTTTGGCAACGTATTTTGAAGCATATTCGTATAAAACGGTACCGCCATCGATTGGTTACGAGTTTGAGCCGAAATAAATTTTTGCTCCCTATCATTTGCCATTACAAACAACAAAAGCGTACCAACCAAGTACATCCATTGTAAAACTCCCAAAACTGCCCCTGCGATATGATTCAGGATGGAAAGCTTGATAACCTTCAAAGCGGTCTCTAGCAGTTTGCCTCCAAAATAAATGGCAGCACCAATACCTAAAAAAAGAACCAAAAAGCTCAGTGGCATTAGTGTTGTTTTATCCCACTTTAGATTTTCCATTCCCCATTCTACTACGATGTCCGTAAGTTGAAAAGCGGAATAAAGGCCTACTACAATTGCCAACAACATAAACAAAGACATGATCAGGCCGCGTTTATAACCCTTGTAGGCGCCATAGGCCAGTGGAGCAAAAAGAAAAAGGTCGAAAAGATTCATGGCCGAAAATTAAGAGAAAGTTTGTAATCTTGCGCTATGCTTAGCCCTTTCAACGACGAATATTTCATGAAACAAGCCTTTCAAGAGGCTTTGAAAGCATTTGAATCTGACGAAGTACCAGTTGGTGCCGTTATTGTTTGCAAAAACCAAGTGATTGCTCGAGGTCACAATCTTACGGAACAACTAACAGATGTCACTGCACATGCTGAAATTCAAGCTATCACTGCAGCCGCTCAATATCTTGGGGCTAAATACCTCAAAGAATGTACGCTCTATGTTACTCTAGAGCCTTGTTGTATGTGTGCTGGGGCGCTTTATTGGTCTCAAATAGACCGAGTAGTATTTGCTGCACGCGATGCCAAAAGAGGTGCAAGTGCAACCGGAACGAGCCTTTATCATCCAGCAACAATCGTTGAAAATGGGATCATGGAGGCCGAAGCGAGCCAATTACTCAAAGATTTTTTTGCTCGAAAACGTTAATCGTAGAGGGTATCGTGCAAAATTTCTAAGGTCTTGTCAATATTGAAATTTGCCAAGTGAATACCGGCGTATTGAATCAGGATACGCAATCCTTCTTTTTGAATTCGGTTAGAAAAATGGTATTCCTCAGTTGGCCAAAATTGAACTATAAGGTAATCTAACATAGCTTGGTCTTGGACACAAGTAGAATTATCAGCAATTGCATGGCTAAATCGACCTGTATTCATGTCAAAAACACTAAAGCCGTCCTCATCTTTGAGTGGTGTATACCCTAGAATCATTAGGTATTGTGCCAAAAAGGAGCCTGGAAATTCACGGACTTGTTCCATTGTTTCAAGTCTCAATAATTGATCACGAATAAAATAAAAAAGTGTTGGATCTGCTCCCTGGAAACGCAAAGTTTGTTGCAGAATATCTGTCATGAAAAATACCAACAGTACTTTTTGAGGGCGCTCATATATGGCTAAAGGCGTCCAGGCAAAGTCTAATTGATTGATGATACCTAACTCTGACTCAGGACGTTTAAAATAACTCAGCTCATATAGACCCAAAAGGTTAAGTGCTTTGCGTTTTTTAAGTGCTCCTTTGAATACAAAAGACTGAAACCCACGTTCAAGGGTATAAAAGTGCAAAACCAAACTACTCTCCGAGTAAGTTTGCTTATCGATGAGTATACCTAGCTCTTTTGCTTTCAAGATGATAGGGGATCTTAGGCAAATACCTTGATCTTGGCATCAACCTCTGTAAGTTCGGACCAAGTTCCCATATAGGTAACAGCTCTTACTTTACGATTATCTATCCAGACGTATTCTTGTCCGTCTTTGATGCGTGGTTTATCCATTACCAAGCCATGATATTTGAAGCCATTTTCTTTTAACCAAACTTCAGTGACTTCTTTGTCTTTGGCCTCCCTCGCTGTAAAAAAGGTAATGATATTTCCTTCGTCATACCAATTATTGATAACCTCCCTTGAATTAGGAAAAACTTTTGCCATTGGATATAAATGACTTTCTTCATTTTTAATGTCGTCGCAGATGGTTCCATCAATATCGATGAGGAAAATTTTAGTGGGATTCTCTTCCTCTAGATGTAACTTTGCAACAACTGCATGCTGAATTTTAGTTTGATCACTTACTTTACAATTAGGTTCAAGCTCAAAAACAACCTCTGAGCCTTCACTCACGGCATAGCGGCCACTAACAATCTTTTTGATTGATAAATCACTCACCTTGTAAGCGCCATTTTCCGATTCAATAAACCATCCTTCTTCGCTATTTGGAAGCTGTGGATCGACGAGTTGATAACTTAAAATTCCCTTCATAACCTATAATAAAGTACAAAGTTAGCAGGAATTTATAAGCTGCTATTTCGTACGTGCCCTAAAGTCGATTTTATAGTAGAAAATCGGGAAAAAACCGAGTTGTGTTTTCTCAGAATATGGTAAGAAAGTACCGTTTTGTTGGGCAGCAAAATCTTGGGAAGTTAGTGGTGGACGATAAGCTAGAGTCAATAAATTTTTTGTTCCCAAAATATTCACTAGATCTAAACCGAATTCATGTGTTACACGATCCGCATTCTTACGCCAAGAAATTTTGAGGTCTGCACGAAAATAATCTTTGAACTTTAAATCATTAAACATAGAGTCTTGGAAAATTATTTCTTTCATGGCATTTGTGGTAGCAATGTCTACAAGCCCATAGCGCTTTCCACCAGCTGCAGTTACTTTTCCACCTATGCCAATAATACTGCGTTCTCCTACTTTAAATTCTTTCCCACCAAGGAAATTCACCACATAGTTGCCGTTATAGGAGGTATTGCGCCAAACCATATCACTGCCGCGATATTGAGAGTTGTAGACTGTGCCTGAGAACAAGAAGAAGAATGTTTTATCAAAATATTTTTGAATAGTAAGCTCTAAACCATAATTATAACCGTCTCCCGTATTTTGAAGTTCATCCATAAACAAGCGAGAAAAGCCACTACCGACATTGATCATGGAGAAAGAGGATGGCGCTACTGTTACAGGAATGTTATAAAGATATTGGTAGTAAGCCTCTGTTTTGACATTAAAGCCTTTGTTGAAAGATTTCTCATAACCAATACCCGAGTGTGCACTTCTAGAGAAATCCATATTAATATTACTATTTGGGTTAGATACCCCTGGAAGCACCTTGTAGGCGTATGTGTAGTATGGTTGAATCATGCTATGTAATCCACCACCTACAGAAATGGCCTGACCATTCCCCATGCGGTATTTCCAGCCCATGCGTGGCTCAAATGGGCTTACACTATTGGTAAGTGTAAAATATTGTGCATGTATTCCAGCAGTGAAATCCATTTGGTCTGAAATGCGCCATTTCCACTGTACAAATGGCTGAATGAGTGCAGCAGTGCCTTGATAGTCCCAACGCAACTCATATTGATCAGGCACATCTAAGTCAAATAAACAAGAATCTAAAAAATTCATAGAAATCAAGTCAAAGCTCAAGCCTGCTTTTAATAAATGTTGTTTATTGAATTTGTGATTTAGAGCAGTATATCCGCTGATTTTTTGGACTTTGAAATCATAGGCCATCATTGGATATAGTGTATCAAAAATAATTTCTTGAGTTAGCGTATCTAGTCGACGATTACGTAAATAATTGTGGTCTGTTTGCTGGTTTTCTTGACTGTAGGCTAAGGTAGATGAGATAAAAGTTTTCTCGCTTAAACTCTTTTTGTAATTCAGTCCTGACGTAACCATACTGGTACCAAAATACTGGTCGCGATCTCCCTCACCGTACAGGTCTTCAGTATATGCTTTGAAACCGGAAATTTCAATAGCAATATCCGAGTTTCCACCCATACCAAAAAGAGCCAGCTGGCCACCATTCTTAAGAACCCAATTGAATTTAAATGCGCCGTCGAAATACTTTGGAATGGCATCAGTACCTAAATTAATATTCAATTTTTGAAAGATAGTGAGCGTAGAATAACGACCCATTACCAAATAACTTGACTTGCTGTTTTTGCCCAATGGCCCCTCTGCTAAAAACTCGGTGCCTAATAGGCCAAACTGACCCGTAAATTCGTGTTGATTATTGTTTCCATTTCTAAGTTTGAGATCAAAGACTCCGGATAAGCTGTTTCCATATTCTGCTGGGAATGCACTCATAAAGAAATCAGAGTTGCCAAGGATCTTATTGTTAAGGAGCGAAACAGGACCTCCAGATGTGCCGGAAATTGCAAAGTGATTAGGGTTGGGGATATCAATTCCTTCTACACGGTAAATGACCCCAAGAGGCGAATTTCCTCTTACAACAATGTCATTACGAGAGTCATCAGCCCCATTTACTCCGGCAAAATTCGAAGCCATACGAGCTGGATCCATGCGCGAACCAGGGTAACGATTGGTCTCTTCAACACTAAATTGCTGTGCTGATAACACCGCCATTTCATTGAGAACTTCACCTTGTTTGCGGCCTACTACACGAACCTCTTGCTGATCGGAAACCTTTTCTTGCAATGGAATTTGAACGATGAGCTCTCTACCAGATGTTACTTCAATGGTAATTGTTCGAACATCGTAAAATGGGGCCGAAGCATTCATTTGGTGCTTACCAACAGGTACATTAGACATTGTAAAGCTTCCGTCGGCACCTGCAGCAGCCATGTATTTTTGATCAGCTACCTCAATAAGCACTTTGGCTCCAGTTAGCGGAAAATTAGTTTCACTGTCAAAAATATTTCCACGCACCGTCTGTGTTGGTAATTGCGCAAATATCCATAGATTGAACAAGGAAAATAAGGCTAGTAGTTGTAGTTTCATAGTTGGTAATTTGTAAACGAATATAAAAAAATTTGACCATACCCATATGTTTTCAAGTTTTGCACGGTTTTTGCCTATTAAGGGTTTATCACTAACTTTAGAAAAAAAATTCACATGAAAACTATTGCCCTATTTACAATGCTCGTGGTTGCCCAACTCAGTTTTGCGCAAAAAGCAGCACTTACTTGGTATACTGACATCAACGAAGCTTCAGCAATTGCTAAAAAAGAAAACAAACCAATGATGCTGTTTTTTACAGGTTCAGACTGGTGTGGATGGTGTCACCGCCTTCAGAATGAAGTATTCAAAACACCAGAATTTGAAAAATGGGCAAAAGAAAATGTAATACTTGTCGAACTTGATTTCCCTCGTTCAAAGCCACAAACCGAGGCAATTAAAACACAAAATCGCGCACTACAACAACAATTTGGTGTCCGAGGATATCCAACTTGTTGGTTTGTAAAGCCAGAAAAACTCAGCGATGGTAAAATGAATTTAGCTCCTATAGGATCTAAAGGCTATGAAGCCGGAGGCCCAAATAATTGGGTTGGTGGTGCTACCACGCTCCTCAAAGCAAACTAAAGAGATTTAATCGAATTTCAATTCTGAAAATTCGTCGTAATTAAAACCCCTGGATACCAAAAAGCGAAACAACTTTTGCTTGCGGATCCAGGGGTCTTTTTCTTTAGATAAATCGTGCCATTTTCTCTCTGCAACGGCCCTGAGTATCCCAAAATAATCTTCCTGAAGATATAGGTTGTTGATCGCCTTTGTAATCAATTCTGGATTGAGACGCTTAAGTTGCAGGCCTTGTTTGATTTTATTAACCCCCCAATGCTTAATGCGTAATTTTCCGACGGCATAGGCGTCAGCAAAACGTGCATCATCAAGGAATTTATTATCAATTAGTAAATTGAGTACCTGTAATACTTCTCCATCCTCTGCGCCCATTCGCTTGAGTTTTTCAATTACTTCATAACTACAGCGCTCCTGATAAGCACAAAATGCCTCAGATTTCTGAAGCATTTGTGTAAGGTCATAAGCACGAGGCGCAGACATTTAGAGTGGAATTTCGTTGTTCTCTTTGTCGACGAATGTATATTGCAATAAGTGATGAGCCGTAACTCCTCGAACAGGAATCCAAGTTTTGAATTTAAACAGCCATTGCAACTGACGGCTCCAAATACCATTTTTGAAGAAAGCCTCCAAGTAGGGATGTACAAGTAACGTTAAGCCACGCATACCTCGGTCGTTTAACAAGTATGCCAAATTATTTTCGATTTCCTCGGCAAAGAGGATGCTGGCCTGGACTTCACCGCTACCATTACAAGTAGGACAAGTTTCGTGCGTTTGGATGTCTGTTTCAGGGCGAACACGCTGACGTGTAATCTCAATGATACCAAATTTAGAAGGGGGAATCATGTTGTGCTTAGCACGGTCTGATTTCATGAATTCCTTCATTTTATCAAAAAGTATCTTGTTATTTTCACGTTCGTGCATGTCGATAAAATCGACACAGATTATTCCTCCCATATCACGGAGTTGAAGTACTCGAGCGACCTCCTCAGCGGCTTCTATGTTAGTGGCAAGAGCGTTAGATTCTTGACCATCAGCCCCTTTGCGATTTCCACTATTCACATCAATGACGTGCATTGCCTCTGTGTGCTCAATAATGAGGTACCCACCGCTAGGCAATGGTACTTTTTTACCAAATAAAGTCTTAATCTGCTTGTTGATGCCAAATCGTTCAAAAATGCCAATTCGGTTATCGTAATGTCGCACTATTTTTTCGCGACCAGGCGCAATTTCTGAAATATAGTCCTTCATTTGAAGGGCCATACTCTCGTCGTTGACATGTATATTGGTAAAATTGCCATTAAGCAAATCACGCAAAATGGAATTGGTAGTATTGAGTTCTCCTAGTACGCGTTTGGGCGGCTGTGCGCCTTTAAGATTGGCGTGGAGGGTGCGCCATTTTTCGAGTAGATTGCTGAGATCCGACTCGAGGTCGGCAGTAGACTTATTTTCAGCAACAGTACGAATAATGACACCAAAATTCTTGGGCTTAATGCGATCCATGAGTTCTTTCAAGCGCTCTTTTTCGGCGCTATCTTTGATTTTTTGACTCACAGAAATTTTCTCTGAAAAAGGTACGAGAACTAGATATCGGCCAGCGAGCGTCACTTCGGAGCTCAAGCGAGGGCCTTTCTGAGAAATAGGCTCTTTTGCTACCTGAACAAGTATGGCCTGAGAAGAAGATAAGGTATTGGATACTTTGCCTTCTTTTGAGATTTCTTTTTCTAGTTTAAAGTATTGAAGGTCTGCAACATTTTGCTTTCCATTGATGCTGTCTTTTACATATTTAGAAAAAGATACATACTGAGGACCGAGGTCATGGTAATGTAAAAAGGCATCTTTTTCATAACCGACATCAACAAAAGCCGCGTTGAGTCCATTCGCAACACGACGTACCCGTCCGAGATAGATGTCGCCTACGGAGAAGTCTGTGTTGCCACGATCTTCGTGCAACTCAATTAACTTCCCGTCGCGCAGCAATGCTATCCAGACGCCGTTTGATCGGGCGTCTACAACGAGTTCTAAATTCACTTGAAATTGTTTATAGGTGAAACAATGAAAGCTCAAAGAAAAATCAATGAGCTCTCTATGCGTTTACATGAAAGAAAGAAGGATTATTTCTTCTTCTTGTGGCGATTTTTTCTAAGTCTTTTTTTACGCTTGTGCGTCGCCATCTTATGTCTTTTTCTTTTTTTACCGCTTGGCATAATGAGA
>JAURNL010000102.1 GCA_030830205.1 Crocinitomicaceae bacterium
AAAAAAACATTCCCAAATGAACAGACCATAGTTCTGCTAATTGGTAATCAATGAGTGTTTGCTTTTGATATTTTGCACTGATTTGCAAAGCAAATTCTCGCGTTATAAAATAAGTTGGTGTGAGTCCGAATTGAAAATGAACCATGTCATCTCCACGCAATAAAAAGTGATCTTGGAGCAGTGGATTTCGGAGATGAGTAAGTCCAATACCGAGGTTTGCATAGAGGTAAAAGGGTGAGCGAATATTTCGCGTAATTCGCATAAGATCTTGATTGAGGGTGAGATTTCCAGACAAGACTTTAGAATCGTTTAGTTGAGTTCCACCAAAATCTATTCCATAGCCGTGGTTTTGTTCTGATTTATATAAACCTAATCGGTAAGTACCTGAGGTAGTTTGCAAGCCGTGAGCTGCCCCAACTTGTAATTGACCAAACCAAGCATCCCAACTACGTGCAAATGCTTGAGCGGAACTCCAATGGGACCAACACATAAGTAGACTGAGTAAGGTCAATTTCATAACTCTAAAATTAGGAAATGCCAATGGATTTACCATCAACTACTGATGATTAAACTGCTACACTTGCCTTTTTGGACTGACGATAAAGAAAACTTTCATAAATGAAGCGTTTGGCAAAACGTACTTGCTTATCAGCATTGATCAGCTTTTTATAAACATTTGCATTAACGCCAAAGTACTCATAACAAGAACCGTCGGTGAATGTGATTTCTAATAACAGGCCTTTGTGTCGAAAATCTTCAATTCCACACTCGTTTATGGTGCGTTGGTAATCTGCTAGTTGTGCAGCTTTAGTTTCAGGTGCTATGCTCACTAAAAAATGATAACCATCCACAACACGTCGGCCCATTTCTTCGGCTTCCGCTTTGAGTGGATCGCCTTCCTGAAACTTATCAGGGTGCCATTGCTTTACCAAAACACGGTAAGACTGCTTAAGATCAGCCAAGACAATCGGTTTGTCGATGCCAAATAATTTTTTGTATTCGTTGATACGTTTCATGGAGAGTATTAAGCCGGCAAAGGTAGTGATATTAATGCTTTAGCCAAACCAATTGGACTTCTTCTGGCTCTTGTAATCTTTCGGCTAAACGATAATACCGTTCGGCAAGGCTTGCAAGGTAGTCTTGAGCGCGTTTTCCTTGATCATTGAGTTCTTGTAGCTGATCGATATGCCAAAATTTTACAAGGTGGTCTATAATGTTTGCATAATCTAAGCTTGTGTAGATTCCAATTTTTTGGGTAATACTCGCGTAACTGTTGTAATTATTGTGAGCAGTTCCAAAGTCCATAAGACTTGCTGGCATTACAATTTTCTTCTTCATCATCGTCATAAAGGCCATAAGCCCTCCGTTTGGATCAAACTCCAGCACCTTGCTCATGAAAAACTTATAGGCGCGCTCGTGTAATGCTTCTTCTCCAGCTATGGTGTTACAAATTTTGGTTAAGATGTTGTCTCCAGCCTTGGTAGCAAGCTTGCCAGTATTTACATGTGATATTTTGGTAGCTCGCTCTTGAAAGGAGGTGTAAATCAAACCATAGTACGGATTGGCATCGGTTTGAAGATCGATACCGTTGTGGATCAGCTGCTGAATACTCTGTTCAATTGCCTTCATATCCACACGCCCGCTCAAGTAAAGATATTTATTGAGCAAATCACCATGTCGATTTTCCTCTGCCGTCCATAGCCTCGACCAACGCACCCATGGCCTTAAAGAAGATACATTGCGATCCTCATTGATTCCTTCAAGTAAATTAAAAAATGTCTGATAACTAGGCAAGGCCTCTTCTGTAATCATGTTACCAACTAAAGAAACCAAGACTGTATCAGGCAAATGCGCCATACGATCCTGTAATGCTTTAATGGTGTCAGGAAAATCTTGTTGTGTTAAATCAGGTAAAAAATCTGTGGGTTGCCATGATGCTGACGGTAAATTCATTTTATCGTCAATGAATTGCCCAACCTCAGGTTCAATGGCTTTCAGTACTTCTAATTGTTTGGGTAAAACCATCTAAACACCTTAAGAATAAAAAAGACACGAATATAGGATTATCTTTCGGAGAATCGTTGAATCTCTTATTTATCTTTTACGTTTAACCTCCGCTATTAAAACATATGGATCTAGGTTTTGGACGTATAGTTCGCGTGGGCTGTATCGAGGAAGCCTTTCGTATTCATGTAGGCTTAATGGCATCTTGATAAAGCTTTCTGTCAACAGTTCTGGGAAATGCGTAAAAATGGCGTAAGAAGGCTCTACATTAAACCATTCTGGATTAAAGGACTTCACGCTGATGAGTTCGCCATGAGACCCCGTTCTACCAAAGCCTTGGCCCCATGTGGCATCAAACATTCGCCAATTGCCATCTATTTCTATGGCATTCCAAGCGTGGTCACTCTCCGCAAATTTGGATCCTGGTTCGTAGCTATAACCCTTAGCATAGCCTACAACTGTTTTGATTCGAAGGCCAAGACGAAGGCCTAGCTCCGTATAAAGCTCTGAGAAACCAGCGCAGACCGCTTTTTTTGATGCCAAGACAGCAATTGCGGAGTTGTCGCTGTAGTTATTGGTGTTATAATCTCTATCATTATAGCTTATGTAGGTACATAACCAGACGTAAATGGCTCTTGCTTTTTCAAGATCTGTGCGTGCTGCTTTATACAGGTATTTAGCCAAAACGTCAAGGTTCGTTTGGGCACTAGGTGGGCAAGCTCGAGCATAAGCATCAATGTTCTTGAATTGTGGGTCTTGATAAACTTGTCCTCCCCATACATTTTGAGCACTCAGAAAGAGGGTAAAAACAAAGAGAATAATAACTACCAAAACGCCATATGGGTTTTCTTGTGCTT
This sequence comes from Crocinitomicaceae bacterium, assembly GCA_030830205.1. GTDB lineage: Bacteria > Bacteroidota > Bacteroidia > Flavobacteriales_D > Crocinitomicaceae > UBA952. The sequence goes on from JAURNL010000102.1 coordinate 2,862, forward strand.
TGTTGGCTGCTTGGTAGCGTGCTTGGCGGGTCGTGCTGCGTTTCATGACAATGAGGATTAGATTGAATGATGCAATTGGGCTTTTACAACTTAAACAAAGAATTATTACTTGGTTACACTCCCGAACAAATAAGTATTTTCGTTGTTACCATAAATACCTAAACTTCTAATAAACAGGCATATGAGTATATCCAGAATATTATTGCTGCTTATTTTGAGTTGTACTCAGTATGCGGTGCTTGCTCAAAACAACTACCTCTACGGCCTGATTTCCACGCCACCTACCATTCCAATGAATACTTCTACGGCAACAACGCGCCTCGGTAGAATGGATCTGTCAACAGGTGAGCTCATCGCCGTTAGTCCGAATAGCTTATCCTCAATCAGTAGTGCAACGGGTGCGGCCCTTGATCCCTATTCCCAGACCTATTATTACGAGACCCAAACTGAGATGCTTTCCGTTGACTTGACCACAGGCCTTACAACTGCTCAGGTATTGGTTTCCAACCCGATTCAACCGAGTTATTTTGATAATTACCGCTATAACACCAGTGATTCTACCATTTATGGTTTGGCAAGATTCTCCACCTCAACAGGAGTGGGGCAGGCGCAAGGGGAGATTTATTTGGCTTCTATCAACCCAACGACAGGTGTGATTACTCAAATTTCTCCGCAATCAGTAGGGGCAATGTATACGGTGGCCGGCAATGCCATTGATCCGCATCAAATGGTTTATTACTACTCGTTGTCAGGTCACATTATTGGCCTTGACATTTATACAGGATTGGTCTATTCTGATCAAGTGATTAACTTCCCCGAAGGAGGTATGTACTTCGAGAATTACACTTACAACTGTGCAGACACCACTATTTATGGCATTATTCGTACCAACACGGCCCCACCAAACGAGTTTTATCTAGGTAAAATTGATCCAACAACGGGTATTGCTACAAGGGTTTCGCAACAGGTCATTCCTTATTTTACGTATTCTATCAACGGAAGTTCAACTATCGATCCAATTAACGGGGTCTATTATTTTGCAGCTAAGTCCACAGCGGTCACTCCGGCGATTAATGTGGTGGTGGGCGTGTCTTTGGCAACAGGTGCGGTGGTATTTGAGCAGTGCATGACCCTTCCTAATGAGGCTGTAAATTCGCGTTATTTCAACTTGATGCGCTTCCCCTTAGATTGTGCTGAGGCTTTTCCTGCACGCGCCAATCCCAACAGCAGTTCTGCAGTGCTCCCAACGAATAGTAAGTCTGCACTTAAAGTAGCACCGAATCCATTTGAGCAAGTTTTCTCGGTTTCTTCAGATGAGCTCATTGAAGGGATCACCCTATGCGATGCCCAGGGTAAAATCGTTTGGCAACAAGTAGCCAAGAGCAACAAGCTCGAGGTAGAAACCAGCCAGTTGCAAAGCGGCATTTACTTTTTAGAAGTGCATACGTCAAGTGGAATTGAGTTGGTGAAAGTGGTGAAGTAGCTTGTAGCTTATCCCCCCTTCAACTCATCAAACTTCTGTTTCATGGTTGGGTTGTTGTGAGTGAGTTTTTTGATGGTGATTTCTTCTGCTTTGTCATTGGCCAGGCGCAAGTTGTTCTCAGAGCCAATTAGATTTTCTTTGACTTTCATTAGGGCTGCAATAGACTTGTCGATGTCTTTGATGGCTGAATGGAACTTATCGGAGGCTAGTTGGTAATTTCGAGAAAAGCCATTTTTGAACTGATTGAGTCGATCTTCAAAATGGGTAACGTCGATATTTTGAGCCTTGACCAATTCGAGCTCGGTGCGGTACTGTAAAGAATTTAATGCTGCGTTGCGCAATAAAGTAATGATGGGAATAAACGCTTGCGGGCGCACTACATACATTTTGGGGTATTTGTAAGAGACATCCACAATGCCAGCATTGTATAGCTCGCTTTCTGGCTCAAGCATAGATACCAGGATAGCATATTCGCAGCCTTTTTTGAGTCGGTCTTCGTGTAGTTTCTTTAAGAAATCTTCATTCTTTTTTTTGGCACCACCATCTTCTTGTTCATTCTTCATTTCGAACATGATGGAAATGAATTCTGTACCGTCATCTGCAGACTCTCTGTATATATAATCTCCTTTAGTACCAGAAGATGCATCGTTGTCCTTTTCGAAATAGACATTTTTATTGAATGCAGTTGGGCGCAACTTATTGAATTCTATCTCGCAGTGTTGCTCTAATGTTTCTCCGAGCATTTTGGTGGATAGCCTTGCTTTAAAATCGCGAAGTCGTTCGATGGTTTCATCCTTTAAACGCAGTTCGTCTTCCTTTCGTTGGATTTCAGTGCGCAGCTTTTCTTCGAGTGCAGCTCTTTGATTTTGGAGCTCCATATCTTTGAGTTTTTTCTCCGTATCTAAAGCTGATGCAAGTTTGTTATAATCTCGCTCCATAACTGATGTTGCTTCTTGAATGGCAATGCTTTTTTGGAGTTCAAAATTACCAAGCTGTGCTTTTAATTCAGAGACCTCTAGACCAACCTTGGAACGCAACTCTGCAAGTTCTGCATCTTTTGAACGCAAGGCAGCTTGAAGTTTTTCATTTGCTTTGGCTTCTGCTAATTGAAGCGCGTCTTGTCTTTGGCGCTCAAGTTCTTTCTCGCGTTTTTCGAGCTCAATTTCGAATTCATGATTGCGCACCTGCTTTAAAATATCAGCATAACCAGCATCGTCTAAATTGAATGTTTTTTGGCAGTGAGGGCAGATAATTTCGTTCATGACTCGGGTATTTTTGTGAGAATTAAAACTAAGCATTTTTTCTGACTACAGGCTTGAAAGCACGAGCACCGATTCATTGATTTTCTAGTGTATAAAATTG